>USJQ01000141.1 GCA_900554985.1 uncultured Collinsella sp.
CGAGAACGGTGGCTCGCTTACCATCCTGGCCTCTGCCCTCATCGACACCGGTTCCAAGATGGACGAAGTCATCTTTGAGGAGTTCAAGGGCACCGGCAACATGGAGCTTAAGCTCGACCGCGACCTGGCCGACCGCCGCATCTTCCCGGCTATCGACCCCGTTGCCTCCGGTACGCGTAACGAGGACCTGTTGGTCGACGAGCAGATGCGTCCGTTTGTCTTTGGTCTGCGTCGCATTCTTGCCGGCATGAACAACACCGAGCGCGCAGCCGCATCGTTTATCAAGGGTCTTAAGGGCACCAACACCAACCAGGAGTTCCTGGTGCGTTCGGCCAAAAAACACAGCGACTACGAGCAGACGTTCTAGGTTGTCATCCACGCGCAGCGATAGTCATCAATGCGATAAAGGGTCGGGGCTTTGAGCCTCGGCCCTTTTCTATAGCGCCGCTCCGCGCTTATTTTTGACCGTAAGACCGACGAGCAGCAGGTTTCCCGTTTCAATCCGACATCGTCACTTGCAATCGACAGGACGGTTTCGCATAATAACTTTTAAGCTTCGCGACGGAAAACGCAGATGAAACGAACCATATACCGTTGCTTTGGGGCATAGCCCCGCTTCATCTTCTCTCGCGCAGCCAACTGAATGATGCGATTTGGGTGCTGGAAGATGGGGAGAGCTCATGGCTTCTTCTGATGCAACACAACGAGCAGTCCTTGCCGGACTTTCGTGCGGGATCGGCCTTGCCGCTCCCGTGGTTATGTATGCCGCGACGCTGCCGTTTTCGTCGGTGAACGAGACGGTCGTGGCGGGTGCAGTTCCCTTCGCCGTGGGCGCGCTGGCGGGCGTGGGTATCTATGCCGCCTCGCTGGGTATCTCCGAGTATCGTGCGCAGCGTGAAGAGCGTCTGTTCCAGCCCGATGCCATGGGCGGTGCCGCCAATCTCAATCAGCATCAAAGCGAGTTCAAGACCGCCTCGATTCCAGCTCAGCAGCAGGATGCGATTCCGTACGCTGCGGCTTCTGCTTCTCAGGCTCAGTCGGAGCAGTCTACCTCGGCATTCCTTTCCGGCCTGACTGGTGCGTTCCAGCGCCGTCATGCCGATGATGGTGTCCCTACCATCGCTCGAGCCGCAGATGCTATGGACGAGGCCGAGGCTTGGTCCATGATCGACAGCATGCTCGACGACGATTCGCCGGTGAGCTGCGACCCTGCACGCTCGCGCGACGTCTATCAAGTCGCCATCGACGAGCTCACCAACGGCGGGCAGACCGGCTCCTTCAATCGCGATGATATCGCCGCCGCGGCACGCGCCGTGTCGGGCTCCCAGGCCGCCCCTGCGGGCAGCACGGCGGCTTTCGTGGCACTCGTTGCCAATGCGGCGGTCAATAACGCCTACAGCGCTACCTCGGCGGACGCGAACGCTTCTGCCGATAATTCGTACGTTGATGAAGCCATGACCGCGGACGAGGAGGCTGTTGCCGCCCGCCGTGCCGCCGAAAGCTCGCTTTGGGGCGCTCCTGCCCAGCAGCAGGCGGCTGAGGCTGCGCCGTACAATGCAAACCTCGCCAGCATGCCTATCATCTCCGGTGCCGCGGGCATCGATCTCGATGACCTCGATGAGCCTGCAGCCATCACCGCATCGATTGATGCCCAAGATCGCATCGACACCGGCGACCTTCCGGACGCCTCGCTCGAGGTTGATGTCCCCATGGCCGATTACTCGGGCCACGAGGGTATGTGGGCCGCCGCCACCGCGATTCTGGATGAGATTGACGAGCCTGCTCCTGTTTCAGCCCCCGCTCCCGTCGCTGCCCCTCAGCCTGCTGCCCCCGCCTATGTCGGCCGTCACAGCGCTGTGTTCCCCGAGGATACTGCCCGTATCTCGCGTGAGAGCATCGAGCGGGCCGAGGCTATTGCCGCCGGCATTATGGAAAATCGTCGTCACGAGCGCGTCAATCAGATCCTCGAGGAAGAGATCGAGCGTCTTCAGTCCTCTACCGCCAAGCGTACGGGCCGTGCTTATCTGAGCGTTATCGAGGGCGGTACCTCCAGCTTCGCGCCGCTCCGTGCGGAGGCATAACTTCTGCATGGTTAAGATCAATCGAAAATGGGCGGTCGTAACCTGCCTGATGGCGCTCTTGATCTGGGGCAATTCGCTGGTTCCCGGCTCGGGGTCGGGCTCACTGAGCCTAACGGTCATGGAAGCTATCCGCGGTTTCCTGCACGGCGTGGGACTTCCATATGAATGGGTGACCAACTTTGTTGTTCGTAAGTGCGCGCATTTTACCGAGTATTTGGTGCTCGGCATCCTGGCAACGCACGCCTTTGATTTTGAGGGCCGACGCACCTTTGACGTGCTGCTGCCCACGGCAGTGTTCCTGCTGCTGATTCCCTCGATCGACGAGACGATTCAGCTCTTTGTGCCGGGACGCGCCGGCATGATCACTGATGTGATGATCGACTGCTGTGGAGCGGCAACGGGCGTTGTGCTCCGATATCTCTTACGGTCGCTGATGTGCGCCAAAAAGGCCGCCTAAGGACGCATTGTTTGGTCCTAGGCGGCCTTTTTTATTGGAGGGCTTATATGAGGTGTGGCGGCGTCGTTCCATAGGTCGGATTTGCCGGGTGCGCCACGCCCTGTGGGTGCGTCTGTTACTGAAGCGCCTGTGCGCCTAGGGCCAGGCAGCCCATGATGCCCTGCTTGCCCTCGAGGCTGTTGTTAACGATGTAGCTATCGATGTCGTTGACCTCGGGCGTGACGATATAGCCGTTGAGCATCTCGGCGCACTTCTTGCGCGCGAGCGGCACGATGGGGGTGTGGTCGGCCACCCCGCCGCCGATGACGATCTTCTGCGGCGCATAGCACAGGATGTAGGTCATGAGCGCCTGCGCCAGATAGCCGGCGAGCAGATCCATGGCCTCCGGGTCATCGGCCATGTCTCCGGCGCTCTTGCCATCCCAGCGCCTTTTAACGCCGGGGCCGGCGATGAGGCCCTCGAGGCAGTTGTCATGGAAGGGGCAGGCGCTGTGCTCGCCAATGGTGTCGCGCGGGTCGCGCGTGACCAGGATGTGGCCGGCCTCGGGATGCATCATGCCGTGCACGAGCTGGCCGCCCGAGAGCACGCCAGCGCCCACACCGGTGCCGATGGTCAGGTAGACAACGTCAGTGAGGCCCTGGGCGCAACCAAAGGTGACCTCGACCAAGCAGGCAACGTTGACGTAGCCGCAGGGAATATTGAGCTCGTTTTGGATGGTGCCCAGCAGGTCGAAGTAGCGCCATGCCGTTTTGGGCGTCTCCAGGATCTTGCCGTATTGGGGCGAGGCAGGGTTGACTGCGGTGGGGCCAAAGGCGCCGATGCCCAGTGCAGCGATGCCCTTGTCGGCAAACCATGCGTTGACGGCCTCGACGGTCTCCTGCGGGGTCGTGGTCGCGATCTGCTCACGCTCCAGGACCGTGCCGTCTGCATAGCCCGTGGCGCAGACCATCTTGGTTCCGCCGGCCTCGAGCGCTCCGATAAGCTGCTGCTCTGCCATAGTGTTCCTTCCTCTGGGACGAGTTGCTCTGTGACTAAAGTATAGGGATCTAAAAAATAAATGAGGTCGCTTTAAAAAGAAACCTCGTGGCCCAACGGGTTCACGAGGTTTCTTTAGTGCCTTTAGTTGCTGACCGTCCTTACCCGCGCGGCTCGATTTTATCACGCAGAGACTTGAGGTTCTCCAGCGCCGCGTTAAGCGTCTCGTCTCGCTTGGCAAAGTGGAAGCGGATGAGGTGGTTGACGGGCTCGCGGAAGAGGCTCGATCCGGGAACAGCGCCCACGCCCACCTTAGATGCGAGGTCCTCACAGAAGTCAAGGTCGCTGTCATAGCCAAACTCCGAGATATCCATCATCACGTAGTAGGCGCCCTGCGGCACGTTATGCTCAAGACCGATGCTGTCGAGTCCCTGGCAGAACAGGTCACGCTTGGCGGTATAGAGGTCAAGGACCTCATCGTAATAGCTGTCGTCGAAGTTGAGGGCGGTGACGACGGCTTCCTGCAGGGGAGCGGCGGCACCCACGGTGAGGAAGTCGTGGACCTTCTTGATGCGCTCGGTGATCTGGGCTGGGGCAATGGTGTAGCCCAGACGCCAGCCGGTGATGGAGTACGTCTTAGACAGTGAGCTGCAGCTGATGGTGCGCTCAAACATGCCGGGCAGCGTGGCCATGTACACGTGCTCGTGGGGCGCGTAGACGATGTGCTCGTAGACTTCGTCGGTGATGCAGTAGGCGTCGTACTTTTTGCAGAGGTCGGCGATAAAGGT
>USJQ01000142.1 GCA_900554985.1 uncultured Collinsella sp.
CCGGCTTACCATGGCATACGACGAATCGGGGCGCGCCGCGCGGTGTCGCGTCGTGACGGCGCTGCTCGCTGTTGTCCTCATCGTGCTCGTCGGGGCCAACCTGTGCATCGGGAGCGTGCTCGTGCCCGCAGACCACATCCCCGGCATCTTTTCGGGCGGCGCGGCCAATTCCATGGAAAGCCAAGTCATCTGGGAGATTCGCCTGCCGCGCGTGCTTTCACCCGTGCTTCTCCGCGGGGCACTTTCGCTCTCCGGGCTCCTGCTGCAGCCGCTTTTCAACAACCCCATCGCCGACCCGTTCATCTTGGGCGTCTCCTCGGGCGCAAAGTTCGTCGTCGCGCTTACGATGATCGTGCTTCTGGGCGCGAACCAGGCCATGTCCTCGCCGGCCATGGTGGCCGCAGCGTTTCTGGGATCGCTTATCACCATCGGCTTCGTGCTCCTCATCGCACGGCGCATAAGCTCCATGGCCATGCTCATCGTGGCGGGCGTCATGGTGGGATACATCTGCTCGGCGGCGACGAACTTTCTCATCGCCTTCGCCGACGACCAGTCCATCGTGAACCTGCACAACTGGTCTTTGGGTAGCTTCTCGGGTTCGAGCTGGGACGACATCGCGGTCATCGTGGTCGTGGTGATCACCGTGAGCGCATGCGTATTCGCGATATCGAAGCCCCTTTCCGCCTTCCAGCTGGGAGAAGCCTACGCGAAAAGCGTCGGCGTGAACGTCGCACGCTTCCGCGTGGTGCTCGTCCTTCTAGCGAGCATGCTCTCCGCCTGCGTGACCGCGTTCGCTGGTCCGGTGTCGTTCGTAGGCATCGCGGTTCCGCATCTCGTGAAGTCGGCGCTGAAGTCGTCGAAGCCCATCCGCGTGATTCCTGCGTGCTTCTTGGGAGGCGCCATCTTCTGCGCGGGTTGCGATTTGATCGCGCGCACGCTGTTCTCTCCCGTCGAGCTTTCCATCAGCGCCGTCACTGCCATCTTCGGCGCGCCGGTGGTTATCGCGCTCATGCTGAAGAAGCGGGTGAGGTAGATGGGGGAATTCGTGCCGCGGCCCAAAACGCTCGGAGGGGACATTCCATGCTTAGACAGTCCTGAGCTCGCACGAAAGCGCCAGAAGACACTTTCGGCTCGTGCGGAACTGCGTGCGGAACGCCTCCTTCGAGCGGAGTCGAACCTCGAAACCCCGGTCGAAACGCAGGCTGACGGAGCGCCGCTTTTCCGCATAAGCGACCTGTCGGCGGGCTACGACAAGAAGGTCGTAGTCGAAGGCGTCGATCTGGAGGTTCGCGCGGGCGACGTCGTGGCGCTCATCGGGCCGAACGGCTCGGGCAAGTCGACCATCTTGAAAACCATCACACGCCATCTGGCACCGCTTGCCGGCGCGGTCGAGCTCGACGGGCGGGAGATTTCCCGATGGAAGACGGCGGAGTTCGCAAGGAACCTTGCCGTTATGCTGACAGATCGCCCCCGGACCGAGCTCCTCACCTGCCGCGATATCGTAGAGGCGGGAAGGCATCCCTACACCGGGCGAATGGGCACACTCTCGCCCGACGACCATAGTCGGGTCGACGAGGCCATGAAAACCGCACATGTGGAAGAGCTCGCCGAGCGCGACTTCATGCAGATAAGCGACGGGCAACGCCAGCGCGTCATGCTCGCACGCGCCATCGCGCAGGATCCGCGCGTGCTCGTGCTCGACGAGCCCACGTCGTATCTCGATATCCGCTACCAGATCGACCTGCTGCGAATACTTCGCCACCTTGCGAAATCGCGGAATGTGGCTATCATCATGTCCATCCACGAACTCGAGCTCGCGCAGAAAAGCGCCGACAAGGTGATTTGCGTGAAGGACGGCCGGGTCTTCCGCGCCGGCGCACCCGAGGACATATTCACGCGCGAGACGATTGGCGAGCTCTACGGCCTTAAACATGGCACCTTCAACGAGCGCTTCGGCAGCGTGGAAATTGGGCGCCCACACGGCGATGCGCACACGTTCGTCATCGCTGGCGCAGGTACGGGGTCGGCTGTGTTTCGCCAGCTCATCCGACAGGGCAAGGCGTTCTACGCGGGCGTTCTGCACGAAGGGGACATCGACTGCGAGCTCGCGCGCGACCTGGCGACGGAATGCGTGGCCGAGCGCGCCTTCGAGCCGATCGGGGATAAAACCATAGCCCGCGCCAAAGAGCTCCTCGTCCACTGCGCGCGCCTTATCGTGTGCCCCTCCGCCTTCGGCACCATAAACGCCCGCAACGCAGAACTCGTCGAGTTCGCACGCTCGCATGGTATCGAGGTCATGCGAGTATGCGAAGGCGCATCGGAGGATTCCCATTTGGAGTGGGAAGAATAAACTGGACTTTCTTTTAAGGATCCTCAGGCTACAGCTCCTACACCGGCGAGGTCTCCAAGGCGCCGGAGAACCTCGTGAACAGGGATTTCCACGCCGACGAGCCCAACTAGGCCTAATCCAAGCGAGATTCCAGACTCGACAGACCATTGAGAGTCAGATCGTTGGCGACCTCAGAGACGCGCTCGATAGGAACCGAGCCGTCAGACAGTGCCCACGTGCGATAGATACCGATAATACCCGACAGCAAAAACGCCAGATAGTAGTCGAACATCTCATCCTTGAGACCTTGGGGCAGCAGATCGCGCTCGGCAATCTCATGTTCGAGCGGCGCACGAAGACGAGCCATGAAATCATCGAGCGGAATATTCTCGATCAGCTGACGATTGAGCACTAAGTTGTTGCACAGTGCCTCATTAACGGTTTTAAAGAAGGTCGCCGCCGCGCCAAGAGCGCGCTCGCTGGTGTCACCGTCCATAGAAGCAAGCGTTTTCTCGACCGAGTCGACAATCATCTCCACCACATCGACGGCAATGGCATCGAGCAGGCCGTCAACCGTACCAAAGTGAACGTAAAAGGTCTTGCGGTCGACATTGGCCTCGCGCGCGATGGCACTCACCGTAATGTCTGCCAGCGGCTTTTCCATGAGCAGGCGCTCGAAAGCCGAAAGGATGGCATTACGGCTGCGAATGATGCGGCGGTCAAGACGCGGTTTGCTGGTTGCCATGGGCGTGTCCCTTCGATATGCAAGCAGATGAGAGATAATCTACGTAAGAGGATTATCCCCCATACAGCACAAATATGCCCCGCATCATGAAGAACGCACGACTGCCCTACTGCGACTTGGGATGCTTCTTCTTATTGAGTGCCGACGGAGATACGCGAATACCATCGCCTGTCTGGCGCACATAGGCTTTATGAGCCGGCTTAGCGGTCCTAGAAGCCTTCTGAGCGCGCTTCTTGGGATCAACGGTAACAGCATTCGTGGGGTGCGGCATAGTGGGCGCAGAGGGCGTCTGAGGCGTGCGGCCGAGCTTGCGCATCACACGATCCCAGCGCGCATGGATGCTCTCGTTGTGGGCGCTCTTAAGTCCCAGCAGGGGCGCAGCCAAAATGGTCGGCGCAATAAACGTAATGAGGCGCCACAGCAGATAGCCGGCGGTCGAAGCCGACCCAAAGAAATGACCCAAGAACAATGCAAAGCCGCCCTCAGCGCCACCAGTTCCACCGGGCAGGGGGACCGCAGAGCTCAGCAGCTGGACAAAGGCGCTCGCGGCCATGACCGAGAAAAAGTCGACCTCGTGGCGGCCAAAGGCAAGCATCAGGAAATACGGCACCAGATAGAAAAACGCGAGTTGCAGCATGGTGATGACCACCGTGAGCAGCATGGAAGAAAAATGTCCGGCTGAAAGCTTGAACTTCTCGGAGAAGGAGTAGATCTCGCCATCGATAAACGTGCGCCATCCCTCGATCTTAGTGGCCGAGACACCAATGCGCTCAAGCCAATTGATGATGCAATGGGCGACGCGCGTGACGGTCTTAGGCATGAGCGCGACGGCGAAGATGCCCAGCAAGATGCAGCAGTGCCCACCAAAGCTAAAGACGCACAGCAACGTCATGTCGCCATAGCGCTCGGCAAAAAACGGCATGCGAGCAAGCAGTAGGATAGCGCCCCAGGCAACGAGGCCAAACTGGTACACGATAAAACGCGTGAATTGCGTGGCGCCGGCCTCGCCCACGTTTTGGCCGGCCTTGGTCAGGCGATAGATTTGAGCCGGGGTGGAGCCCATCATCATGGGCGTCAGGTTACCAAAGAAGATGCCACTCGCCTCGACCGAGATCAGGTCGCGGATGCCGACGGGCGAACTGGGATCGAGCCAGACGGCGATCGCATAGGCCACAATGCCAAAGAACAGGCACCTGAAC
>USJQ01000143.1 GCA_900554985.1 uncultured Collinsella sp.
ATCGGCGATGCCGATACTGCCGGCTTTGCGCGCGAACTCGCGCGTCGCATGGCCGTGCTCGATGCCGGCGAAGACGGTTTTGTCCCTTATGGATGTATTGTCTCGGAGGGCAAGGTGCCTGCCGTCGCGGGAGCCGGCGAGGTTCCCGTTTTTGCCATTATCGCTCCCGAATTGCTTGAGGGCATTGGGTCTCCTCTGCGCGAGTTGCTCGGCAGCGTGTGTGCCGCGGCCTAATATTTGGCATAAAAAGACGGGTTATTTTTGATTGGTAAAGCGTTTGACCTGCCAAAATAAACCTGTCCCTATTTGGTCGGTTGCCGTTTGGGGGCCGATTGGCAACGCTCGCTGATTATAGTCTTGACCTGCGCTAGAATAGTGGCATCTGAATGTCCGGGCGCATGGAGGCGTGCGCCCGTATGCTGAGGAGGACTCTATGGCAACTGTTGCCGCACCTATCGATGCTACGTCGACTGCCGCTTGGAAGGCACTCGAGGCCCATCAGGAGAAGCTCGAGGCCGAAGGTATCGACCTCAAGGCCTGGTTCGCTGCTGACGCCGACCGCGTGAACAAGCTGAGCTTTGACGCCGGTGACCTGCACTTCGATCTGTCGAAGAACCTGGTGACCGATGAGACCGTCAAGCTGCTGTGCGATCTTGCTCGCGAGGTGAAGCTCGAGGAGCGCCGCGACGCCATGTTCTCTGGCGAGCACATCAACACCACCGAGGACCGCGCTGTCCTGCACACCGCGCTGCGCCGCCCGGCAAGCGAGAAGGGCCAGCTCATCGTCGACGGCCAGGACGTCGTCGCCGACGTGCACGAGGTCCTCGATCGCATGTATGCCTTCGCCGAGCGCGTGCGCGCCGGTGAGTGGAAGGGCGTTACCGGCAAGAAGATCGAGCACCTGGTGTCCATCGGCATCGGCGGCTCCGATCTGGGCCCGGTCATGGCCTACGAGGCCCTGCGTCCCTATGCCGACGCCGGTATCGACTGCCGCTACATCTCCAACATCGATCCCAACGATCAGGCCGAGAAGCTCAAGGGCCTGGATCCCGAGACCACGCTCGTGATCATCGTCTCCAAGACCTTCACCACGCTCGAGACCCTCACCAACGCCCGCGAAGTCAAGACCTGGATGCTCGAGCAGCTCAAGGCTCAGGGCGCCATCGACGGCTCCGATGAGCAGAACGCCGAGGCCGTGGCAAAGCACTTCGTCGCCGTCTCCACCGCACTCGAGAAGGTCGAGGCCTTCGGTATCGACCCCGCCAACGCCTTCGGTTTCTGGAGCTGGGTTGGCGGCCGCTATTCCGTTGACTCCGCCGTGGGCCTGTCGCTGATCGTCGTGCTCGGCCCCGAGCGCTTCCAACAGTTCCTCGAGGGCTTCCACGCCATCGACGAGTACTTCTGCAACACGCCGCTCGAGAACAATGCCGTCGCGCTGATGGGCCTGCTCAACGTCTGGTACGTCAACTTCTTCGGTTCCAAGAGCCATGCCGTGCTGCCGTACTGCCAGTACCTGCACCGTTTCCCGGCCTACCTGCAGCAGCTCACCATGGAGTCCAACGGCAAGCACGTCCGCTGGGACGGCAGCGCCGTGACCTCCGATACCGGTGAGATCTTCTGGGGCGAGCCCGGCACCAACGGCCAGCACGCCTTCTACCAGCTGCTGCACCAGGGCACTGTGGTGGTTCCGGCCGACTTTATCGCTTTCGCCAACACTGCCAACCCTGCGACCGACAGCGGTCAGGACGTGCACGAGCTGTTCCTGGGCAACTTCCTGGCCCAGACCAAGGCGCTCGCCTTTGGCAAGACGGCCGACGAGGTGCGCGCCGAGGGCACGCCCGAGCAGATCGTCCCGGCCCGCTGCTTTGAGGGCAACCGCCCGACGACCTCGATCTTCGGCGACACGTTGACCCCGTTCGCGCTCGGCGAGCTCATCGCCCTGTACGAGCACATTACGTTTGTCGAGGGCACGGTCTGGGGCATCGACTCCTACGACCAGTGGGGCGTCGAGCTGGGCAAGCAGCTTGCCAAGCAGATCACCCCGGCCTTCCACGACGACGCCGCCAAGGCCGAGCAGGACGCTTCGACCCAGGCGCTCATCGAGTTCTATCGCGCGCACCGCAAGTAGTCGCTGCTGTTAACGCATCGCGCCTTATAGCCAGGGGCCCGTATCCCATCGGATGCGGGCCCCTTTGCTTTGCCGTGGCCCCGGGGCGCACGGCCTTTAAGGATCTTCGCCGGAGCGTCGCGTGCTGCGAGGGCCCTGCGTCTAGAGCTCGGCCTCCGCATGGCCTCGCTGCGCTTCGGGCAGTTCCCCGTACAGCGGATGGTCTTCGAGCCTAAAGCGTTCGACCTGCTCGGGGGTACGACCGCGCACAAAGAGCCACGAGCGATCGATTGGCGTCGCCATAAGTGTGCTGGGCAATGCATCGGCACGGTCGGAAAATACCCGGGCGCTCTCGGGGTCCTGGAAGGCCAATACCAGATGCGCGTCGCAGTTGCCCATGATGGAGCGTGCACGCGCCTCCCCGTAGAGCGCATCGAGTTGATTGGTCGACTGCAGCAGCAGCGTTGCCCAGATGTTGCGGCTTCGGATAATCGAGAGCACGTTGTCGATCTGGGGAATCTGCAGGTTTGCAAAGTCGTCGAGCATAAAGCGTACGGGCACGGGCAGGCTGCCGTCGGGCTGCTTGTCGGCCTCGCGTATGAGGCCCATAAACGCCTGCGAAATAAAGAGGCCGGTCAGCGGATCGAGATTGCGGTCAATATCGCTCACGGTTACAAACAGGGCGCAGGGGGTGTGTCCCATGGAAGCGAAGTCCACCTGATGGCACTCACGATAGAGCTGTGCCGCACCGTCGAATCCCAGACACATGACCTTTTCGGCAAGGATGCCGACGATGCTCGCGTGCATGCGCTCGGCATTTTGCGTAATGGCGTAGCGCCGCCATAGCGAGAGGGCATAGCTTTGGGGGTCGGTCGTGATCAGGTCGTCAAACAATCGACCCGTGGCACCGTCTTGCAGGTGCTCGATCAGCTTGATGACCGAGCTGATCGTCTGCTCGTCGGCGGGCAGCTGTTCGGTGACGTAGGCGATAAGACACGACAGCAGGTTTGCCGCCGCATGATCCCAAAAAGGCTGGTTGTTGTCCTCGATGGGGCAGATGGCCTTTGCCACCGAGAGGATGTCCTGCTGGTTGGGCCTGCCGTCCGCCTTGCGGCGAATGTGCCTCAGGGGGTTGTAGCCGCAGCGCTCGATGCCGGGCGCAAGGGCCGGGACGGTGTTGAGGTCGGCGAAGTTGAGACATTGCACGCGGTAACCGTGGGCTGCCAGCACGGGTCCCACTTCGCGACAGAGCGTGCCTTTGGTGTCGAGCACGATGTAGCTTGCGTTTATTTGCAGCAGGTTGGGCTTGAGGACGTTTCGGGTCTTGCCGGCTCCCGAGGGGCCGATCACAAGTGCGTTGTTGTTGAGTCCCGTTTGGCGGGTGTCGCAGGAAAGCGTTCGATCCTTGGCGAGGATGGTGGACGATGCGGACTCAGATGCGGCGAGGCGGCTGGCGAGGTTAGACATGGGCGACCTCCTTGGTGGTCGAGAGGATTTCGTGGGCAAAGCCGAGCTCGACGGCGCGCTCGGCCGAAAGGTAGGTGTCTTTTGCAGTGAGGGACTGGATGCGCTTGGGCGTGAGGCCGCTGCGGTCCGAGAGGATTTGCGTGAGGGTCTTGCGGGTCTGCATGAGACGCCGGCTGGTTTCCTGCAGCGCAAGTGCCGAGCCGCCTGCCCCCTGGGGGATCAGCGGGTCGTGAATCATGAGCTCTGCATGGGGCGCCATACGGCGATCGTCGCCGCCCATAAAGATCACGGCGCCCATGGACGCGGCGAATTCCAGGCAGACGGTGCGGATGGGGCACGATGCGAGGCGCATGGCGTCATAGATTGCAAGACCCGATCGCACGCTTCCGCCGGCGCTGGCGACAAATATGGTGATGGGGCGGCTGGGGTCGGTGGCATCGAGCAGGCGGATCTGCTGGCATAGGTCGTGGGCCATCGGGGTTTCGATGTTTCCCAATTCCCTGATCTGCGTGTAACCGGCCATTTTGCCGTAACCGTTGCCGATGCAGACGGCTGCCGGCAGCTTGTGCCGGAAAATATTGCCGGGATGGGGAATGACGGCCGTGACGCCCGTGCGTACCGAGTCGCCTTCGATCAGCGTGGTGTGGCCGACCCGGACGCCCTTCACGTCCGTGATCGCGTTGAGCGGT
>USJQ01000144.1 GCA_900554985.1 uncultured Collinsella sp.
TGCCGTTGTCTTTATCCTGTGCCTGGTTTTGGGTATCGTGCCCACGGCCATCTTTGTTTCTGTCATGAGCGGTCTGTGCTGCTATGAGTTTTTCCGTATGACGAGGCTCGATGGCAAGATGGCTAACGAGCGCATGGGTATCGCTGCCGCCGTACTCTTTCCGCTGTCGGCGTTGGGCGATTCGATGTTGCTGAATGCCCTGCTTTTTGCCCTGATGCTCGCTGTGGGCATTTGGTATGTCTGGTCGCCGCGTACCCGCATCTCTGATGTGGCCGTTACGCTGATGGCTCCGATCTACACTGGCTTTATGCTGTCGGCTATCGTGCTGCTGCGCGATGCCGTGCCCGGTTTTGCCGGCGCCCTGCTTTCGGTGGGCGTTTGCGCGTCCCTTTGGGTCTCCGATTCGTTTGCCTACATCGTGGGCAGCCGTATCGGCAAGCACAAGATGGTCCCCAAGATCTCTCCCAAAAAGAGCTGGGAGGGGTTTGCCGGTGGCATCCTGGGCTCGGTTTTGATTTGGCTCATCCTGTGGGCGACGCACTTCTACAAGCTCAGCCTGCCCTATGCGCTGCTGTGCGGCGTGGTCGTGTCCGTCCTAGGCGTTATCGGCGACCTTATCGAGTCACGCATCAAGCGCGGTGTGGGCGTCAAGGATTCCGGCAACCTTATCCCGGGCCATGGCGGCATGCTCGACCGTAGCGACTCGCTTATCTTTGGCTGCATTACCGCGCAGCTGCTTTTGATGATCGGAGGCGTGCTGTAATGTCATTCCAGACGACGTATGGCCCCGATGGACGCCTCCGTGTTGCCATCCTGGGTTGTACGGGCTCTATCGGCACCCAGGCACTCGATGTGTGCCGTCAGCATGCCGATCGACTACAGGTGACGGCGCTGTCCGTTAATTCCAGCACCTCGGATCTCGTTGCCGCTGCCCGCGAGTTCTCGGTTCCGGCGGTTGCCGTGGCCGATGTCGCTCATGGTGATGACGCCGTGCTGCAGGAGTTGCCCGAGGGAACGAAGCTCGGCGTTGGCGCGCAGGCGGTTTGCGAGCTCGCGCGTCGCGACGATGTCGACTGCGTGCTCGTCGCTATTGTGGGCGCCGCCGGTCTCGAGGCGAGCCATGCGGCCTTGACCTCGAATAAGCGCCTTGCCCTTGCCAACAAGGAGTCCCTCGTCGTCGGTGGCGACTTGCTTATGCCGTTGGCACAACCGGGCCAGCTTATTCCGGTCGACTCTGAGCATTCCGCCATCTACCAGTGCTATCTGGGGGAGAACCCGCGCGAGGCCCACTGCATTTGGCTCACCTGCTCGGGCGGTCCGTTCTTTGGCCGCACGCGCGACGAGCTCGATCGCGTGACGCGTGCCGATGCCCTCGCGCATCCCACGTGGGCCATGGGTGCCAAGATCACCATCGACTCCGCCACCCTCATGAACAAGGGCCTGGAGCGCATTGAGGCCATGCATCTGTTTAACTGCGACCTCGATTTCATTAACGTGGTCGTGCAACGTCAGTCTAAGATTCACTCTATGGTCGAGTTTGCCGACGGCTCCGTGATGGCGCATCTCGGTGCTTCCGACATGCGTATTCCCATCCAGTTCGCGTTCTCGTATCCCGAGCGTTGGGATACCCCGGCGCCTCGTATCGATTTCCGCGAGCTGGGACAGCTCACGTTTGATGCTGCCGACATGGATACCTTCCGCTGTCTGGCACTGGCCGAGCGTGCCGGCAAGACGGGTGGCACCATGCCGTGCGTGCTCAATGCCGCCAACGAGGTCGCCGTCGATGCCTTCCTGCACGATGGCTGCAGCTTTACCGATATCGATCGCATTGTGGAATCCTGCATGGATGCCCACGATATGCAGGCGGTCGATTCGTTTGAGCAGCTTCGCGACATCGATGCGTGGGCGCGTGAAAAAGCTGCGCAGGCGCTCGCCGCAACCCGTTCCTAACCCATAAGGATTGCTTTTTCGTTTTATGGATACTGTTCTGAGCGTTCTTTCATCGGTCTTTTGGGGCCTGCTGATGCTTTCCGTCCTCGTGTTTTTGCACGAGGGCGGCCACTTTTTGGCGGCGCGTGCCTGCGGCGTCCGTGTGACCGAGTTCTTTTTGGGCCTGCCGTGCCGCTTTGACATCCATTACACGTCGCGTCGCATTGGAACCAAGTTTGGCGTGACCCCGCTGCTGCTGGGTGGCTACGCTGCCATCTGCGGTATGGATCCGACCGATGTTTCGTGCGCCGATCGCGTGCTCGCGGCTATCTATCGTCATGGTCGCGTGACCGTGGCCGACCTTGCTGTCGAGCTCGAGCTTTCCGAGGAGGTTGTGCTCGAGGCATGCGCCCTTTTGCTGGGCTGGGGCTCCATCGCGCCCTGGTATGAGGAAGGGGAGAAGCCCTCGCCGAGCTACTATCCCACCAAATATCAGACGTTGCCGCGAGACACGGCAGGCTATACCACCTTTGATGGTCGCCGTTTCGATCACGAACATGCGACTGCCGAGGGCGATGTGTGGGAGCTGCCGTTCGGCGAGGCCGAGTTCCTTGCGCAAGAGCGCTCGCACACCTATTTGGGCCAGGGCTTTGTCAAGCGTGCCTTTATGCTGCTTGCGGGCATTATCGTCAATATCCTGACGGGTTTTTTGCTCCTTATGAGCATCTATTCCATCGCAGGTGTCACCGTGCCGGTGGATACCAATGTGATTGGCCAGGTTGACGAAGGCTCGATTGCCGCCTCGGCGGGAATCGAGGGCGGCGACGCGATTCTTTCGGTCGACGGATTATCGTGCTCTACCTGGATGGACGTTTACGATGCCATCGGCAAGGCTGCCGGTAAGGACGATATCGCCATTGAGTACGAGCGTGACGGCAAGCAGCATTCGACCACGGTTGCGCTCAAAGAGGACGATCGCCTAGCCTCTACGCAGGTGGTCCGTTTAGCCCCCATCACGTCGGCTCGACTGTCGTTCTCCTATGTGGTGCAGACAGCGGAGGGCGTGATGCGCCTGCTCCAGCCGCAGCATACGATGGAGATTCTCGATCAGTCCTCTTCGATCGTGGGTATTAGCGTTATGTCCTCACAGGCTGCTGCTGCCGGCCCTGCCACGTTCCTTTCGTTTGCCGCCCTCATTTCATTCTCGCTTGGCTTTATGAACCTGCTGCCCATCCCGCCACTCGATGGCGGCAAGCTAGTCATCGAGATCATTCAGAAGATTGCGGGCCGCGAGCTTCCGCTCAAGGTCCAGACGATTGTGAGCTATGTGGGCATCGCGCTCTTTGCGCTGCTGTTTGTCTATATGCTTCGTTCCGACATCCTTCGATTTATTCTGTAGGGGAGTGTTTGGATTGTCTTTATCCCATCCTTTGCCTCGCGAGCTGACGCGCCCCGTGCATGTGGGCGGCGTGCAGATCGGTGGCGGCGTGCCGGTGGTGGTCCAATCTATGACCTGCACCGATACCGCTGATGCCCAGGCAACGCTTGCGCAAGTGTGCGCGTTGGCGCAGGCTGGCTGCGATATCGTGCGCGTGAGCGTGCCCTCCGAGGCCGCGCTCGAGGGCTTCCGCACCATCTGTGCCGGGTCTCCGGTGCCGATTGTCGCCGATATCCACTTTAACCATAAGCTCGCCATTGGTGCCGTTGAGGCCGGTGCCGCCAAGCTGCGCATCAATCCCGGCAATATCGGCGATTGGGCCAAGGTTGACGCGGTGATCGATGCTGCGGGTGCCTCGGGCTGTGCGATTCGCATTGGCGTGAACGCGGGCTCGCTTGAGCAAGATATTGCCGAGCGCGACGACCTCACGCAGCCCGAAAAGCTCGTGATGTCGAGCGAGCGCTTCGTCAAGCACTTTGAGGATCGCGGCTTTACGAACATTGTGCTTTCGGCCAAGGCCCATAGCGTGCAAACGACGCTCGATGCCTATCGAGCCCTGTCACGTGAGATTCCCCACGTTCCGCTTCACCTGGGCGTAACCGAGGCGGGTACCAAACTCCAGGGCACCATCAAGAGCTCTGTAGGCTTGGGTATCTTGCTTTCCGAAGGCATCGGTGACACCATGCGTGTGTCGCTCACGGCCGATCCGGTCGAGGAGCCGCCGGTCGCTTGGGGTATTCTGCAGTCGCTGGGCCTGCGCCGCCGTGGTCCGGAGATCGTCTCGTGCCCTACGTGCGCTCGCTGCCAGGTTAACCTTATTCCCATTGCCGAGGAGGTCACCGAGCGGCTTAAGAACTACTCCGCGCCGCTTTCGATCGCCGTGAT
>USJQ01000145.1 GCA_900554985.1 uncultured Collinsella sp.
TTTGCTGCTGCCTCGACAAACGACTTCCACAGGTTAAAGTCGGTCTCGAGCGTCTTCCACGTGTACTCGGGATGCCATTGCACGCCCAGACAGAACGGCTGTCCCTCGACCTCAATGCACTCGGGTACGCCATCGGTTGCCTTGGCGACCAGGCGCGTGCTCTTGCCCAGGCGGTCGACGCAGCAATGGTGTGCGGAGTTGGTCTGGATGAGCCTGCGTCCGCCAAGCGCGCGCTCCAGCAGCGAGCCCGGCACGACCTCGACAGGATGCACGGGGTCGTTGAGCACATGGGTATGGCGCCACTGCGTGCGGCCCTCGCGCGCGCCCAAGCTCGGCACGTCCATGCACAGGGTGCCGCCGGTGGCGACGTTGAGCAGCTGCGTGCCACGGCAGGTGGTAAAGAGCGGCTTTTTGTTGACGAGCTTGAACTCAAAGCGATCGCGAATCTCGCAGCATAGCGTGGGGTCGTAAGGGCGCTCATCGCCCCAGCGCTTGGGGTTGACGTCCGGGCCGCCAGGAATGGCGATACCGTCGGCGATTTCCACGTAATGACGGATGACCTCGATGTCCTCGGTAATGGACATCTGCAGCGGCAGGCCGCCGGCGGCAAGAATGGCGTCGACAAAGACGCTCGCGATCTCCTCGTTGGGGGAGAGCATTTCGCTCAAAAAGGGCTTCGCTTCTTCCCAGCGCGGTGCCACCAGGATAAGCGGGCGGTCGGCGGGATCGACGTCGAGGTGCGGGGTGTATGACGATGAAGTGCGAGTTCCGATCATGGGTGTTGCTTTCGAGTTTGGATGGTCATGGCGAGCAGATATGGCAATTGGGCTAGTGGCCCTTGATGGAGTTGAGGAAGTCTTGGGCGCGCTTGGTCTGGGGATGGTCGAAGAACTCGTCGGGCGTGCCGGTTTCCACGATCTGGCCGTCGGCCATAAACACGACACGGTCGGCCACGCGGCGGGCAAAGTTCATCTCATGCGTAATGACGATCATCGTCATGCCCTGCTGCGCCAAGCGCACCATGACCTCGAGCACCTCGTTGATCATTTCGGGATCGAGGGCACTTGTGGGCTCATCGAAGAGCATGGCCTTGGGCTGCATGGCGAGAGAACGGGCGATGGCCACGCGCTGCTGCTGGCCGCCCGAAAGCTGTGCGGGCACCTTATCGGCCTGCTCGGCAACGCCTACGCGGCTCAGCAGGTCCATGGCGCGCTCACGAGCCTCCTCCTTGGACACGCCCAGCACGTCGACCGGTCCCAGCATGACGTTCTGCAGCACCGTCATATGTGCGAACAGGTTGAACTGCTGAAACACCATGCCCAACTCGGCGCGCATGCGGGCAAGATCCTTGCCTTCCTGCGGCAGGGGCTCGCCCTCGATGAGGATCTCGCCCGAGTCGATGGTCTCCAAGCGGTTGATGGTTCGGCACATGGTCGACTTGCCCGAGCCCGAGGGCCCGATCACAACGACGACCTCGCCGCGGTCGACCGAGAGATTGATGTCGTTGAGGACGTGTAGATCGCCATAGTGCTTATCGACGTGTCTGAGCTCGATCAGCGGCTGATTGCCGGTGGAAGAGGTGCTCTGTGCCATGGTGCTCGGCTCCTTATGACTCGAAGTGATAAATCGTTAGCGGATGATGGTCGCGCCGGTCTTGTGCGAAACATAGACAGCGGCCTTGTTGATCGCGACGTTGATGAGGATGTAGATGACCGCGATAACCAGGTAGACCGACACGAGGGCGTCGTAGTTGGTAATGAGCACGCGGGCGTTTTGCATGAGGTCGGGGTAGCTCACCACGTAGGCGACGGTGGTGTCTTTGACTACGACCACGAGCTGCGAAATCAACGACGGAATGATAAACCGAACAGCCTGCGGCAACACGATTTTAAAGGTGATTTTGGCCTTGGAGAGACCGAGCGCCTGGGCTGCCTCGACCTGACCACGCGGCACGGCATTGACGCCGGCACGGAAGATCTCGGCCAGTACGCCGGCCGCAGCGAGCGCGACGGGAAGCGTGAGCATCCAAAACGACGGCAGTGCGATCTTGTACTGGGGCAGCACCAAAAAGAAGAAGTAGATGAACAGCAGGCTCGGCACGCCGCGGAAGAAATCGGTGAGCACGCGGCAGACCAGCTGCAGCGGCTTGATGTCGCTGGTGCGGCCGAGCATAAGGGCTAAGCCCAGCACCAGCGCGATGGCGCCGGCGGTGAGTGCGACCTTAACGGTGCCCTCAAAGCCGGCAAGCAGGAACTTCCAGGTGGTGAGGTGCGTAAAGAAATACCAATAGTGGACCGAAAGCTGACCGGTCACATAAAAGCGCTGCAGCACGAGGACGGCGAGCGCGGCCACGGCGACGAGTGAGATAGCGGTGCCGATGCGAATCTTGGCGCGCATCTTGGGACCGGGAGCCTCGTAGAGCGCATCGCGCATGGTGAGTGCAGGGGAGGAATGTTTGCTCATCGGAGGATCCTCACCTTCTTATCGATGTAGTTGCCAATGTGGCTCATCACAAAGGCCGTGCCCAGGTAGCCGAGCGCCGAGATAAAGAACGCGGCGACGCCGCCGAGCGAGCGCGTGTTGATGTAGCTCACCACGCCGGTGAGCTCCTGCGGTTTAAGCGGCACCTGACTGCCGAGCGCGGTGGTGAGCATGACGGCGATAGAGAGGTTGGTCATGGGCAGCACGCTCGAGCGCAGCGCCTGCGGAATCACGATCTTGGCGAGGATACGGCTGAAGCTCATGCCCAGCGAGCGGGCGGCTTCCACCTGACCGACACCGACGGTGTTGATGCCGCTCATAAAGTTCTCGGAGCCAAAGGCAGAACCCAAGAGCACTGTGGCGACGATGACGCAGGTGCGGTAGGGCAGGACGACCTTGAGCGGCGGCAGCGCGTAGACGACGATAATGAGCAGCGCGATGCCGGGGATGTTACGGAAGACCTGGACATACAGGTCGCCAAAGACGCGCAGCGGCTTGAGCGGCGACACGCGCATCACGGTGACGGCGACGGCCAGCACCATGGCGATGGCAAACGACTCAAGCGTCATGCCCCAGGTTGCTAGCAGCGCGTCGATATAGTTCTGGCCATAGAGCGACCAGAGCTCGGAGAGACTCATGCGGACCTCCCGCCGGTAAGGAAAGGGGCTCCCGTGTGTACGGAAGCCCCGACAACTCAGTGAGGAAACAGTTTAGCGCAATAAAGCGCGCCGTGCGTTTCCGTATGGTTTCGTTGCGGCCGTTACTAGGCGCGTTGCCTAGGCGCCGATTTCGGGCAGCTCGGGAACATTGGTGTCGCCCGTGCGGTCGCCGATGCAGATCTGCCACAGCTCGGTCCAGGTGCCGTCGTCCTCGATCTTCTTAAGGAAGTCGTTGACGAAGGCGACGCCGTCGGAATCGAGCGGCAGGCCGATGCCATAGGGCTCCTTGCTGCCGAAGGGCTTGCCGGCAATCTTGTACTTACCGGGCTCGCGGACCAGGGCGCTCTGCTGCATGTTGTTATCGATGACGTAGGCGTCAACGCGGCCCTGCTGGAGTGCCTGGCGGGCCTCCTCGTCGGTCTTGAACTCCTGCTGGCTGGCCTTGGGAGCGAGCTCCTCCAGGATGGCAGGGCCGTTGGAGCCGGACTGGACGGCGACGTTCTTGTCGGCCAGGTCGTCGACGCTCTTGATGTCGTCGTTGTCGGCGAGCACCAGGATAGCCTGCTGGGTGTAGTAGTAGGGACCGGCAAAGGAGACGAGCTTCTTGCGCTCGTCAGTGATGGTGTAGGTGGCAAAGACAGCGTCGACCTGGCCGTTCTGCAGGACGGACTCGCGCGTGTCCGAGGTCACCTGGGTGATCTCGACCTTGTTCTCGCCCAGAATGTAGTTGGACAGGAGCTGTGCGATACCGGCGTCGAAGCCGCGGGTCTGACCGTCCTTCTCGTTGAGGAGGGAGAAGAGCGTGGAGGTCTGGACGCCACCAATCGTAAAGACGCCGGCATCCTTGACGGCCGTAGCCCAGGTGCTGGCGGCGATGGCGTCGTCATCGGCCTTGGGGCCGTCGTTGACGAGCTTGTCGAATGCCTTGGCGTCGAGCGTGGCGGAAACCTCGGTATCCTCGGAGCTCTTGGAGGAACCGGCGGAACCCTTGTCGGCCTCGGTGCTGGTGTCGGAGCAGCCGGCAAGACCAAGGCCGGCGACGGTTGCGAAGGTGGCGGCGACGAAGCCGCGGCGGTCGAGAACGACCTGCTGGGAGCGGTTCTTGCTCAT
>USJQ01000146.1 GCA_900554985.1 uncultured Collinsella sp.
GTCACCAGATCGCGAACGCGGGAGAACGTGGCAGTGACCACCTCGTTGGCACGGCTGTAGTCGACATCGCGCTCGTAGAGCGAAACGAGCGCACGGCCCATGCCATAGGTGCCCGCGGCAGCAGTGAGCGCCTTGACGGCAAACCCAATATGCGGCGTCTGCTTGACGAGTGCGCGGGTGACCGCACGGATCACAAGACCGCCGGCAAGCACGCCCGCGACCTCATAGCCGCGCTCAGGCTTAATGCCGCGTCCAAAGACGGCAGCGAGCTCAAAGAGCATGCCCACCTGCGCCAGCGCCATAACGGGATAATCGGCGCCCGGCAAAAACACCAGCGCACCGGTCGCCATATTGGTGAGCGCGCACGAGGTGATGATACGATTGGCCGCCGCGATGCGCATAAAGGCAAAGTTCGCCGCAAAAGCCGTTTCCTTGTCGGTGCGATCGAGAATCCAGCGGGCAAGCGTCTCGAGCAGAAACGTCTTATCGGTTGCCGCCACCACGCCGAGCATGGGCGTGGACTCCTCGATAAACGGCACCTCCACAGCAGACTCGGCAAGCACGCACACGGGCGCGCCGGCGATCACGAGCTCCTGCACGGCACTCTCCAGGCGGTCGGAACCACACGAGAGCACCAGTACCACATCGGTATCGGTCTTTGGAGCAATTCGCTCCTCCCCCAGACGCTCGACGCGCACAATGCCCGAGGTCGTCTGCGGCACAAAGGCGTCACGCACCGTCTCGGCCAGAAAGCGCGAGGCGGACGAATCCAGATAGACCGAGACGCGCACCGGCGTATCGGAATCCTTCTTAACGGACGCGCCCACCTTAAAAGCGCGGGTCAGCTTATCTACGGGAATTTCCAGCGGTTACGCGGCGCCCGAACGATGCCGCCATATGGATTGTACGATACCCACTGTCAGCAGCTGAATCATCATCGAAGACGAACCGAAGCTAATAAACGGTAGCGGAATACCGGTAATCGGCATCATGCCGATGCACATGCCGATGTTTTCGAAGGTCTGGAACGCCCACATGCCAACGATGCCCACACACGAAAGACGCAAGAACAGCGACTCACACTTAAAGGCGACGCGAATCGTCGAAAAGATCAGCAGCACGTAGAGGCACAGGAGCAAAAAGGAACCGCAAAAGCCAAAGGTCTCGGATAGGAAGGCGAAGACAAAGTCGGTGTGGAACTCAGGCAGAAAGCCGCCGGCCGACTGCGTCGCATGGCCCAAACCCTTACCAAAGAAGCCGCCCGAGCCAACGGCGATAAGCGACTGCTGCAGGTTGTAGGCATCGTCCGAATCGGCATTATCGGGGTCGATAAAGACCGTCAGGCGGTTCATCTGATACTGCTTGATGAGCACATCGTGGCCGAGCAACGAATCAAAGACCGAATCGAGCGCCAGGACGAGGGCCACCAGGCCCACGAGCAGGGCCAGGGTCGACAGCACCCATTCGCGGCGCGCACCGCTCATGCAGATGACGATGGCGCCCGAGACCAGCACGACCAGGCCCGAGCCCAGGTCGCCCATGGCAACGACGGCCAAAAACGGGATGGACAGCATGCCGCAGAGCTTGACGTAGTCGCGAACGGTATCGATGCGGCCGTTATACTGCGAGCCAAGCGTGGCGATAAAGAAGATGGTGATGAGCTTGGCAAGCTCGACCGGCTGGAATGTCAAGCCGATACCGGGAATCTTGATCCAGCCCGTCATGCCCAGACCGCCCGTATAGGACAGACCCGGAATCTTGGGCGAGAAGATCACGATCAGGTCGATGACGAGCAACGCCGTCGAAAAATTGGAAATACCGCGCAGATCGGTACGCCAGACGAGCACCGCAAGCACCGCGCCAATGCCAATGCCCAGCAGGTGGCGCGAGAATGAGGCGTCGGCCTTAAACTGTGACGCCGACCAAATAATGATGGCGCCATAGGCAACGAGCGCGACGGTAGCCAGCAGCACACCGATATGCACCTTTTGGCGAAACGTACCGCGCGAGGCCGAAAGTTGCTTGTTGACGCGGTCCAGGCTGCTGCGAGAGCCGGTCTTGGTTGAACGGAACAGATCCGCCGGAGAAAAATCCATCGCAACCTCCTATCGAACCGAAGAATCGCCCGAGGCCGAAGAGGTATCGGGCTCGTCATAAATCACGCCGAGCACGTCGCGCACGACATGCATCGCGGTATCCGAACCACCGCCGCCCTGCTCCAGGACAGTAGCGATGACATACTTGGGATCATCGGCCGGTGCATAGGCGCAGAACCACGCGTATTCGTCCTCGCCGCTTTTCTCGCCCGTGCCCGACTTGCCGTACACCTGCGGCGTCAGGGTGCCAAAGTGAGCCGCCAGGGACGTCGATGCCGTGTAAATCACGTCGTGCATGCCGTTGCGAACAAGAGTCAAATCCGAATCGCTGTTGATCTTGGCCTCCAGGCGCTTCTTCTTGCCCTTGCCGTTGTACTTATAGGCATCGCCGTCGCCATCGCGCGACACGGCAGACAAAAACACGTGAGGCACGTACTGTTTGCCCCCGTTGGCAAGACCCATATAGGCGCACGCCATCTGCAGGGGCGTCACCAGGATGTCGCCTTGGCCGATGGCAATGTTGGTCATATCGCCGGCATTCCACTTGCGGTCCTCGGCAGAGGCGTCGGTAAAGTACGACTCTTTCCACTCGGCATCGGGAATACGGCCCGCGCCCTCACTCGGCAGATCGATACCGCAGGTCTTGCCTAGGCCCCAGCGACGAAAGACCTCCTGCAGGCCCTCGGAATGTTGCTCGTCATAAAAGAAGGCCTTGCCCATGTCGTAGAAGACGGGGTCGCACGAGTTGGCGATACCCGACTGCAGCGTCATGGTGCCGTGGCCAGACGTCAGCCAGCAGCGCTTGCCCCAAGCCTTGCCCAGGCCCGTCCAATAGCCCGTGCAGTTAGTTGTCTGCGTTGAAGTGTAGGTTCCAAACTCAAGACCGGCCAGTGCCGAGAGCGGCTTGATGGTCGAAGCCGACATGTACTGTCCGCTAATGGCGCGGTTGAGCAGCGGGTGCGAACCCTCGTCATCGTTGAGCTCAGTCCACACATCGTTGGAGATGCCGCCGATAAACACCGACGGATCGAACTTGGGCTCGCTCGCCATGCCCAGAATCTCACCATTGTTGGGATCGAGGCACACCACGGCGCCGTTGCCGGCGTTACTGTGGCCCGTGGTCTTGGCAAGCTCGATAGCACTCGACAGCGCCGTCTCACAGGCCTGTTGGATTTTAAGGTCGAGCGTGAGTTTAATGTCGGAGCCGGCCTTCGCGGGCACGGCGCCAGCCTGACCGGTCACATTGCCCGAGGCATCGACCTTGACGGTCTGCTCGCCACGAATACCCTGCAGCAGGTTTTCGTAGTAGCTCTCAACGCCCGCTTGGCCCACGATATCGCCCGACTGGTACGTAATCTTGCCAGCAGAAGCATCATCATCGCCAGAGGTTTTCTTATTCTGAGCCTCGAGCTGCTCGGAGGTAATGGTGCCGGTATAGCCCAAGATATGGCATGCCGTCTCGCCATATGGATACTGGCGCTCGGTACGCTCGGCAATCTTGACACCCGGGAACTCGCCGGCATGCTCCTGAATATAGGCAACCGTGGAACGACGGACGTCCGTCGCGATGGTATGCAGGCTCTGAGCGCCCTCTGTATTGTCCTGAATATTGCGAAGGACCGCCACGTAAGGCATTCCAAGCACGTTGGCAAGATGGCGAACCAGAACCTCATCCTCCGCAAGGTCGCGGTAGGCCACGACAGCAAGTGAGGGACGGTTCTGGACAAGCGCCACATTGCGGTCCAGGCGGCGGCCGCGCACAGCGGGTGTGGTACCGGCGCGAGTCTGATTGCTATTAGCCTGCTTCTCGTAATAGTCCGACGAGACCATCTGCATGCCCCACAGCTTGACGGCAAGCGCCGCAAACATCGCGCCCACACCCGCGGTGAGGATGGAAAAGCGGCCCTTAAAGGCGGTCGCCGCGGTATTGCCCTCGCCCTCGGTGGCGCGCGGGGCCGTTCCATGCTGCGTATCGTAGGTAAAACGGGAATCGCCCCGACGCATGATAACCAGCGCGACCACAATGGCCACGACCAGCACGATACCGGCGATAATAACCGTCATCTGGGAAGACATCTACGGGCCTCCCCTATTTGAGCTTGCGGGTCTCGGGCTTAAAGCGCATACCCGTCGGGCGTCCGCCAC
>USJQ01000147.1 GCA_900554985.1 uncultured Collinsella sp.
GTGACATCCCAGATGTGCGAAATCTCATTGAGGCGGTCCTGCTCGGCCTTGACGGTAGCCCAGTCACCAGCCTGAGCGGCCTTCCACTGACGCACGTAGCCCTCGGGCTCAACGTTGGCGAGACCCGGGACGGAACCGTCGGCGCCACCGAGGTAGGCGCCGTCGACAACAACCTCGTGACCGGTGAGAATGCTCATCGGATGGCCGTTCTTCTCGTTCTCCTGAACGAGGTAGCGGAACGAGATGTCATCACCCGAGGAATCCTTGACGCCGGCCAGAACGCCCTCGGCGCCGAGCTTGGCAAGGAGCTTCCAGGGGAGCTTGGTGTGAACGCAGACGGGAATGTCATAGGCAAAGATGGGCAGGTCGAGCTCCTCGTGCAGGATGCGGAAGTGCTCCTCAACCTCGGTCATGCCCTGCAGGGCATAGAACGGGCAGGTGGCGACAAGCGCATCGGCGCCCAGCTCCTGAGCGACCTTGCCGTGCTCGATCATGCGCTCGGTCTCGGTGTCGATGATGCCGACCAGAACGGGAACACGGTGGTCGACGATACGAACGGCCTCGGCGATAATCTGGCGACGGCGCTCGTCGGTGGAGAAGACGACCTCGCCCGAGGATCCCAAGAAGAACAGGCCATCGACGCCGGCATCGATCATGCGGTTGATGCTGCGCTCAAAGGAGACAACATCGAGCTGGTGGTCTTCGGTATCGGGAACAACGACGGGAGGGATAACGCCGGTGAATTTCTGAGTTGCCACAAGAATCTCCTTAGTTGTCTGGCGGGCAGCCCTATGCCGCCCACTCTTGTTGGCAGTGTCCAGGCCGTCTAGGCCAAAGAACACGGGTAGAACGTTTGGTTAAAGAAGTCGACGACTTCGTTTTCGAACGCATTGATGCGCTCGTGAGCGTATTTTGCATAGATGATATGCCTCCGGTCACACTCAAGACCGTTGAATACGGCAAACTGATCCTTGGGATCGCTCACGGTATCCATAAGCGATGTGCCCATGAGCACCGATCCGCGCACCCGAGGCGACAGCGCCTCGAGGCCGCCAGGAAGCGGATTGGCAACCGCCGTGCAGGCGAGGCCCCGCTCGTCCAGAGCAGAAACCGCCAGCGCGACTCCGCCGCCAAGACCCTCGCCCCATGCAAAGATGCGGTCGGGGTCCATGCCATCAAGATTGCGCGCCACCTTCGCCAGCGCGCAACCCCAACGGACGCGCTCGACAAAAGCGGGCGAAGAAATCCCCCGCTGCAGGTCGTCCGCACCAGCAACATCGTCATCCAGCGCAAGGACGGCATACCCCATGGCGGCAAATCTCGTCATGTGATGCCAGCCGCGCACAGGCCGATCGATGTCGTGGAACATCAGACACAACGGCACGCGCTCAGATACTCGGGCACGACCGACAGGCTCGATCAAACGAGCGTGAATCGCATCGTCACCGAGCTCAAAGGAGACCTCCGAGTAACGGGCACAGGGGTTAACAAAGTCAATCGCCGTAATGGCCAGGCCTTGAATCTCAAGATTCGAAGCGCATGTCTCTAAATCGGAAACATCTGCTTGGACATCACCGCGCCAGCCTCGATATTCTGCGAGCCTTGACGAAACCGTTCCAGGAATTCCCACGAGCCCGGGGACAATCAGCTCATTGACATTGCTCTCGCACTTAGACATGAGCCTCCCCTCCCTTGCAGAAAAACGGAATGATCAGATCGTCAAAATCCTGAATCTCCTCGTGGCCAAAGCCTTCAAAGAACTCATGACGCTTTTCACAGGTCAGGTTGTTATAGACCGCAAACTGCGTAGCTGGCGGACAGACGATATCGGCTGTGCCGGTGCCAAACAGCACGGGGCATTTGACCATAGGGGCAAAGTTCTTGGAATCGAAGTACTCCAGCTTGGCATAGGCTTCGTCAATACGAGTCGAGTCCTCGTCAAACCAGCGAGACCAATAGCGCAGGCCCTCGTAGGCAATGTCGTCGGCATCCAAATCCCAGACCAGGCGGAAATCTGACAGGAAGGGATAGAGGATGGCGGCACGATTGATAAGCTCGCTGTTAAGCGCACAGGTCGCAATGCCCAAACCGCCGCCCTGCGACGCGCCGTTCACAAACACACGGGAAAGATCGATGCCCTCGAGCTCGCGAACGATGCGGCACAGGA
Organism: uncultured Collinsella sp.; assembly: GCA_900554985.1. Lineage (GTDB taxonomy): Bacteria > Actinomycetota > Coriobacteriia > Coriobacteriales > Coriobacteriaceae > Collinsella. The sequence goes on from USJQ01000147.1 coordinate 2,168, forward strand.
TGCGAATATCTTGGTGCAAGCGGACATAGTAGAGGTTGGCCGGGTCGCCGTCGATACCGGCGACGATATGACCGGCAACCGTTGTGCCCTCAAATCCACCAATGTCCTCGGAGGGACCTCCTTGGCCGGGGCAGTCGAGGGCGATGAGTGCCATGCCCATGCCCGCAAACGACGCCTGCTCAAACCAGCTGCGGCTTGCACCCGGATACCCATGGAACTGAAGCACCAATGGCACGGGCTCGTCCGAGACAGGTTTAAGGTACTTGGCATGCAGGCGCGCGCCACACATGCCGGTATACCAGAGGTCGAAAAGCTGGCAGGTCGCGGCATCGGCGACCGATGCCGTCTCGATCGCATAGTCAAGCCCGACGGCGTCGGCCTCGGCCATGCGATCCTTCCAAAAGAGATCGAAATCTGATGGACGGGGCATGGCGCCTCGGTATTCACCAAATTGATGTTGTAGCTCCTGAGCACTTGGCATGGCTCGTGAACCCAACCTTTCGAAATCGCAACGGAGGTGCGCCCGGCAAGGGAACCGGGCGCACGGGAGGGAAAGCGAGGCTACTCGCCGAGCTTGGGATGCAACAGCGACGGCGCAGCGCCGAGCAGCATCTTGGTGTAGGGGTCCTGAGGGTGCTGGAAGACCTGCTTGGCCTCGCCCTGCTCGACGATCTTGCCGCCATTCATAACGATGATGTCGTCAGAGATATAGCGGACCGTCTGGATGTCATGGCTGATGAAGACCATGGCCAGGCCGAGCTCCTTCTTAAGGTCGGTCAGCAGGTTCAGAATCTGCGCGCGGACCGAAACGTCCAGAGCCGAGGTGGGCTCGTCGGCGATGATGGCATCGGGGTTCAGCGACAGGGCACGGGCAATTGCGACGCGCTGGCGCTGGCCGCCCGAAAGCTGGCCGGGAAGAACCTCGGCGGCGGAGCTGGGCAGACCGGTGAGCTCCAAGAGCTCCTTGACGCGTTTCTCCTGCTCGGCCTCGGTACCCAGGTTGTGGACGCGCATGGGGTCGAGCAGTTGCTCGCGAACGACCATGCGGGGGTTGAGCGCCGTGGCCGGGTTCTGGAACACGACCGCGATGACGCGACCCATGTGGCGACGGTCCTCGGCGGTACGTTTGGTAACGTCCTTGCCCTTAAAGTAGACCTTGCCGCTCGTGGGGGCCTGCAGGCCGCACATGACGTTGGCGGTGGTGGACTTTCCGCAACCGGACTCGCCGACGATGCCGATGGTCTGTCCGGGCATGAGCTTAATCGTTACACCCTGGACGGCGTGAACCAGGTTGGGGTGCAGAATCGAGCCGGTACGGGTCCTAAAGGTGACGTGGACGTCATCAAGGAAGATGATCGGCTCGACGCCGTTGACTGCGGTCTCGCTCATCTACATCACCTCCGCGTGAGGGGTCAAACCATTTGCCTTGAGCACCTCGTCGGGGAGCTCGGAATAGAAGTGCTCGGTGCCGGGCACGCGCTTGAAGACCGGACGGGTATCCAGGCCAATACGCGGATGGCTCGAGCGGGGTGCGAAGCGATCGCCCTTGGGGAAATCGCGCGGGCTGGGAACGGCGCCGGGGACCTGGTGCAGACGGCCCGAGCCGCTCTCGATGGACAGAACGGAGCCCAGAAGACCGCGGGTGTACTCGTGGATCGGGTTGGTGAGCAGCTCCTTGGTGGGTGCCTGCTCGATAACCTGGCCAGCGTACATAACCGTGATGTTATGGGCAACCTCGGCGACCAGAGCCAGGTCATGCGAAACAAAGATCATGGCAAAGCCGAGCTTGGCCTGAAGATCGTTGAGCAGCTTGATGACCTGCTTCTGGACGGTAACGTCCAGAGCGGTCGTGGGCTCGTCGCAGATGACCAGCTTGGGGTCGCGGGTAAGGGCCATAGCGATCAGGACACGCTGACGCTGGCCGCCGGAAAGCTCGTGCGGATAGCTCTCGAGCGTGCGCTTGGGATCGAGGCCGACGAGCTCCAGGAGCTCCTCGGCGCTGCGGGTTCCGCCGCGCTTGGTGAGCTGCTTCATCTGGGCAGAGATGAGCATGGAGGGATTAAGCGAGGA
>USJQ01000148.1 GCA_900554985.1 uncultured Collinsella sp.
GACAGCAACCTGTGTGCAACAGGGGTGGTTTTCCACGTTCAAAACCTGCGCAAAACTTTTCATCACCGCGGGTTGGGTTTTAGACACCTTATGCCCGTGGTTTCGACAAGTTTTCAACAGGTGTCTCTATTTCCCTACGAGCGCAGTGTAATTTTATCGCGCAGCGACTTGAGGTCTTCGGTGACGGTGCGGTCTTCCTGGATCATCTTCTGGACCTTTTTGTAGCTCGTACTGACGGTCGAGTGGTTGCGGTTGCCAAATTCGGCGCCCACCGCCGTGGTCGTCATCTCGCACATCTCGATGGCCAGGTAGATAGCGATATGGCGTGCTTTGGCGATATTGGCGTTGCGACGCGGGCCGATGAGCTCCTCGTGCGTCACGCCGTACTGCTCTTCGATGACGGACTGAACCGTCTGGACGTTGATCTTTTTGGCCGATGTGTCGAAGTACTGGCTGGCGATGGCGTCGATATCGTCAAAGGTGAGCTCCCCGCCCTCGCGCTCGCGGTCGCCCGCCTCGCCGGCGCAGCGCTCGCAAAAGCTCTCGAGTTCGCGGATGTTGGTGCCCGACACCTCTGCCATGTGCTTAAAGTGCTCGTCGGTCAGGTGCCCGCTGTCGCCCCCATAGGCCGCCAGCAGCGAGTCGTCGCCTGCCTCGGGAGCGGCGACGATGGTGTTCTCGTAATAGCGCTGCAAGATCTTATATTTCATCTCGTAGCTGGGCTCTGCGACCAGGCAGAGCATGCCGGCGTTGAAGCGGCTGGTCAGACGCTCGTCCATACTCAGGTCCTTGGGGGCGCGGTCTGCCGCGATGACGACCTTCTTGTTGTTGCGGATGAACTCGTCCATGAGCTGGAAAAAGTAGTCCACGCTCGCGCGCTTGCCGATGATGTTTTGGATGTCATCGATGATGAGCACGTCCACGCCGTGGTATGCCTGCATGATGGGGGCGTTGCTCTTCTTTTGGCGGTCGAACTCGGTCATCAGGTCGTCCAGATATGCCTGGGAGTTGGCATACTTGACCTTGATCTCGGGCGACTTCTCGGCGAGCTCGTTTTTGATGGCAAGCAGCAGGTGCGTCTTGCCCAGGCCCGATTTGCCGTAGATGAACAGTGATGTGCACGTGCCGCGCTCGTCCGCGAGGGCGGCAAACTTGAGTGCCGAGCGATAGGCATGGCTGTTCTCGGGGCCGTAGACAAAGTTCTCAAAGGTAAATTTTGAGTTCGCGGCGAGCGGGGCGCCATCCGTATTCTGCTCGGCCGGTACGGTCGGTGCTGGCATGGGTGAAGCGGGGGTCGCGGCTTGCGTGGACTTAGTCGGCGCTCCGCCCTTCATCTGGTTCATCATGCGACGAAAATCATCGGCCGAGAGCGTGTTCTTGATTGCAATGCCCGAATCCGCGCCCGCCGCTGCGTCGTGAGCGATAGGCATGTGCGTGACGGGTGCGTTCGTTGACGTCGCCGCCGCGGTCGGCAACGGTGCCATGGTTTCACGGGAAACATCGCTGTGCTGGTGCTCGATTGTCGGCGCGTCGCCTGCGGAGGCCGGCGCCGCCGGGGAAGCAGCGGGAGCCGTGGCGGGCGCCGTCGCGGCAGCAGATTCGGCCGTTGCGCCTTGCGGTGCCACGATGTCGAGCGCAATCGGTGCAAAGGCGATTTCTTCCAGATAGGCCTCAATAGTCGGCTGATGCTTTTTGAGCTGCGCGATGGCAAAGCGCGAGGGGGCCTCGATCGTGAGCGTATCTTCGGTCAGGCTTATGGCGCGCGATTGCCCCAGCATGTTGATGAGGCGTGCATCTTGGCCGTCGCGCTGGCAAAAGGCGATGGCATCCCCCAGGATGATGCTTGCTTCCTCGTCCACTGTCTCTCCCGTTCTTTAGCTCTGAGCTCGCACGCGAGCGGCGCCGAGTTCGGTCAGATGGTATTTCTGGCCATGCTTGATGACCAAGCCGGCCTGCGCCAAGTCATTGAGCGTGCGTGACCAAGTGGGGGCCGAGTTTCCAAACGCCCTCGCCAGATCGGTAGCACCGCACGCTTGATTTTGCGCCAGATAGCCCAGCGCGGCGTTGCCGCGATCGCTTACGAACACGTCCGGTTGTGGCTGCGCATACTGATTTGCTGCATTAGGATACATCATTTGAACTGCTGGTTGTTGAGAACTCTGCATCGGCGGCATTTGCTGTTGAAAACTTTGAGGCCACTGTTGGTAAGGCTGCGGAGGCATCTGCTGGGCCCAGGGGTTGTACTGCTGCTGCGGCATCTGCTGGTACGGCTGCTGATATCCCTGCTGGTACTGCTGCGGGAACTGCTGGCCATACCCCAGTGGCGGCATCTGCTGATATGGATATCCCTGTTGGTACGGCTGATAGCCCATTTGCTGGCCACCCGGCGCCCCCGTCGCCTGCTGCATCGCTGCTGCATCCTGATCCGCCAGCGGCATGGCCTCTGGCACGTTTGGCGGCATCGACACCGATGCCGCCTGGGGCTCTTGTGTAGGAAGCATTCCGGGCTGCTGCATCTGTCCCACGCGGGGCTGCATCTGCTGCGTTGCCATGGGCTGCTGCGCAAAAGCTCCCGGCAGGGGATATGTGGGCTGCTCCGTCTCGGGCCGCACGGCAGCACCGCGTCCGCCGGCGCGTTCGATTTCCTGCACGCGCTTAGGGTCCAGGCTTACCGTAACCACGGTGCCGTTGCCCATGTTGTCCTCGATGGACACGGCCCCGCCGGCGTTTTCCAAATACTCCTGCACCATGGGAAACCCTGCTCCGGTTCCACGGATGTAGCGCTTCATCTTGCTGTTTGCGCTGGTAACGCCAAAGTCGAAAGCGCGTTCCTTGTCGTCGATGCCGGGCCCCTGATCGGCAAAGCGGATGGTGTCTCCGCCGTCCAGAATCGAGATGATGGGCTCGGCAAAGTGCGCGTGGATAAAGTTTTCGACAATCTCGCGGATGACCATGAGCGAGATATGGCCGCCTTGCTCTTTCATGCACTGGTAGACGGTGTTGGTCGTCTCTTCCAAATACGTGCGGACATCTTGCGGATCAATGACGATCACACGCGGTGTCGACAGCATGTCGTCATAGACGGCGATGCGCGCGGCGTACATGGCTTTCGGCGCCTGCGTGGTCGTCTGCTCGCCTTCCTTACGCTCTTCGCGCACGCCGGTGATGTGCTCGTTGTCGGGTGCCGGGTCTCCGGAATCGACCATGGTGTAAAAGTCGTCAGACATGCCGCTCGCAATCTTTCAAAAGGTTTCGAACAAATAGTAGCTCACCGTGCAATGTTTCTCATCTTTCGACAACTTTTCAAAACCTGTTGAAAACTTTGGAAAACGGACGAAAAGTTCTCAACATTGCCAACATGACCTGTTGAAAACTCGATGAAATATCGTGAAAAGTTGCCATGCACCGCTAAATCGAGCTCGGCTTATGGGGGAACCGTGTGAACTGCGCAACCTTTTACCTTTGATTTCTTGACATTTGAACATTGATTTCCCTACAATCTTCAAGCTCACGTGTCTATATCTGCGTCCGCGCCCCCGCGGACACTCGAAATGCAGCAGGAGGAACTTAAGATGAAGCGTACGTATCAGCCTAATAAGCGTAAGCGTGCCAAGACCCATGGCTTCCGTGCCCGTATGGCCACTAAGGGTGGTCGTGCCGTGCTCGCCCGTCGTCGCGCCAAGGGCCGCAAGCGTCTCACTGTCTAGCAGCGATACACACATCTCGCATGAAGACTATTATGTCTCGGCAAGATTTCGAGCATGTGTTCAGTCAGGGGCGTCGTTTCAATCACCCTCTGATTCGAATGACCATATGTGAATCGGTTGGCGAAGGCGACTCCGGAAGGGTCGCCTTCGTTGGTGCTAAACGGCTCGGTTGTGCTGTCGTGCGCAACCGTTCTAAGCGTGTGATGCGCGAGGCCGCCCGCAGCTGTGGATTTCCCGTTGCGGGTTATGACATCATCTTGTTCGCAACTCCCAAGACGAGGGTTTCCTCGCCTCAGGAGATGGACAATGCATTGCGTTCGCTTATGAAACGCGCCGGCGTTGCCGGGGAGGAGCGATGAGCAATCACGTTTTGCGACGTGTTGCCATCGCTCCTATTCGCATATATCAACAGGTTATTTCGCCCTTATTGCCTGACGCCTGCATTTATTACCCAACGTGCTCGCAATACGCCGTCCAGGCGATTGAGAAGTACGGTGTTTTGAGAGACT
>USJQ01000149.1 GCA_900554985.1 uncultured Collinsella sp.
CCAGCGGGGGAGTCCTGTGGGCATCAAAAAGAAGCTCAAAAAGGAGCTTATCGGCACTTCCGATTACCCGTCGAATAAGATCTTTACGATCTCCAATTTCATCACCTTTACGCGCCTGATCCTCACCCTGGTATTTCTGTACCTGTTTGTGACGGATAACAACCGCGTCATCGCCATCGTTATCTACGCCGTTGCCGCCTCCACCGACTGGATGGACGGTCAGATCGCCCGCATGACCAAGACGGTCTCGTGGCTCGGCAAGGTCATGGATCCCATTTGTGACCGTGCGCTGCTGTTCACCGGCGTACTTGGGCTGGTGGTCCGCGGAGAGCTGCCCATCTGGGTCTGCGTGCTCATTGGCCGCGACATCTATCTGGGCATCGGCACGCTTATCGTGCGTCATTATCACCGTCGCCCCATCGATGTCGTCTTTCCCGGAAAGATTGCCACTGCACTGCTCATGACCGGCTTCTCGCTCATGCTGCTCGGGTTCCCCGTTATTGACGGCCTGCATCTTTTACCTTCAACCCTTACGGCCTTCCCGGGCCTCAACGGAAGCTCGGTGCCCCTCGGCATCTTCTTTGTGTACGGCGGCGTGATCTTCTCCATGCTCACGGCTGTCATCTATTCCATTAAGGGCGGAGTGGCCATTAAACAGGCTCTCGCGCATCCCGAGGACGAGGACATCGACTTTCTGAACCCCGAAATCGAAGACTGATTCGTTGGGGTATGATTACGTACGGTTCATTATTTGCGGCACGTCCGCGAAAAGTTAGGGGTTGTCATGGACAACATGGTTAACAATATGTCTCAGAATGATAAGACTGCTGACGCTACCTGCGTATTCCGCGTGCCTTCAAGTGACGTCACCGTTCCCGACCTCATGGCCAACGTGCGCATCACCGCCCCCGTTCTGTCCATCGTCAAGGGTCCGCAGACCGGTGCCGCCTTTGTGCTCGAGCACCAAGTGACCACCACCGGCCGCGATCCCGCAAACGCGATCTTCCTAAATCACATTACCGCTTCGCGCAGCCACGCGCGCATTATTCGCGAGGGCCTCGGCGCGCGCATCGAGGACTTGGGATCGCTCATTTTCAACGGTGCGGCGACCACCGAGATCTACACTCTTTCCCTACACGACGGCTCTTCCGTCCAGATCGGTACCTTTACGCTCATCTACCACGAGAGCACGCCGGAGCGCATCGAAACCGGTGAGTAGGGCATGGCCGAACGCAACTATCTGAGTATCGGCCAAGTCGTCAACCTACTTCGAGGCGCATACCCCGATCTTTCGAACTCAAAAATTAGATTTCTAGAGGATGAGGGGCTCATTACCCCTCATCGTACGCCTAAGGGATACCGTCAGTACTCCAAGGAGGACGTTGATCGTCTGGAGGTCATCCTGCACTTGCAGAAGACCCGCTACATGCCGCTCAACGTGATTAAGCAGCGCTTGGAAAACGCCACGGACCTGTCAACGCTCGCCTACGAGGTGGGCTTGCTGTCCGATGTTCCGCTCAAGACGGAGCCCAAGGAGACTAAGCAAAAGCTGCATCCCATCGAGACCATTCCCGATATGCTGGGCGTCGAGATTTCGTTTATCCGGTCGCTCGCCGAGAACGACCTCATTCGCATCATCAAGAGTCCGCAGAATCGTGAACTCGTCGATGGTCGCGATTTTCCGATCATCCGCTACTGCTCCGAGCTGTCACGCTTCCATATCGAGCCGCGCAACCTGCGTCAGTACGTGTCTTCCGCCAACCGCGAGTCATCGATGTTTGAGCAGGTGCTCGTGAGCATGCTCGGCATGGATACCTCCGATGACGAGCGCGACGCCAAGCTCGAGCGTGCGTTTAAGAAGCTTCACGACCTGACCGAGGGTGTGCACACTGCGCTGCTCAAGAACCGCGTTTTTGAGTCGCTCAACGCCGTGGTCGAGGACGCCGACATCGATGCACTCGATGAGGAAATCACTCGCTCCGAGTCCACCAAAGCCAAAAACGAAGAGATAGCCACGCCGGCTTCGCACGAGGATTCTCTCGTAAAGCCGCTCAAGGTCGTCGCCCCTTCGCACTCCGGCACCGCCACGGCGGGCAAATAACCGCTGCTGATATTTCGGCAACCCATTGAAAGGTCATGCAATGTACGACTTCGAATCTCAAATCGTCGACATCCCCGACTATCCCGAGCCCGGAGTCATATTTAAAGATATCACGCCGCTCTTTGGCAATCCCGAGGCGCTCAAAGCCATGACCGATGCCCTCGCCGAGCACTTTGCCGGCATGGGAATCACCAAGGTCGTGGGTCCCGAGGCTCGCGGCTTTATGGTTGGCGTACCGGTGGCTGTGGCCCTTGGTGCCGGCTTTGTTCCCGCACGTAAACCGGGCAAGCTACCCCGCAAGACGGTGAGCCAGAGCTACGAACTCGAATACGGCACCGACTCTATCGAAATCCATGCCGATGCCATTACCTCTAAAGATACCGGGTTGATTCTGGACGACTTGGTCGCGACGGGCGGAACCGGCGAGGCAACAGGTAAACTGGTGCGAGATATGGGCGCAAAGCTTGTGGGCTACGGTTGTATCCTTGAGCTTGCGTTTCTCAACCCGCGCAAGAAGCTCACGCCTTCTAACGAGGACATTGAGCTCTTTAGCCTGGTAACGGTGGACTAGCCGCTACCCTTAGATACCGGAAAGGAAGCTCCATGCGCACAGCAAACACGCACAGAAACATGGCACGCTGCGCTGCTACGGCAACCCTCGCTTGTGTTTTGGGCCTGGGCCTCGTGGCTCCGGCCTACGCCGATACCGCATCCGACCTTGCCGCTGCTCGTACCAAGCTCGAGCAGATCGGCACGCAAACCCAGCAAATTCATGAAGAGCTCTCCGCACAGACGCAGGAGCTTGATCAGACTGCAGGCGAGATCACGCAAAAGCAGCAAGAGATCGCCGAGGGTCAGGCAAAGCTTTCGACCTACGTTGCCGGTGAGTACAAGACCGGTGGCCTGAGTCTCCTTCAGGTTCTGACGGGCGTCGACGATCTGGGCGACATGCTCAACCGTCTTTTCTACTACGGTAAGGTGTCCGACAAGCAGGCCCAGACCATTCAGGAAGTCAAGGACCTTAAGCAGCAGCTCACCGATAAACAGGCCGAGCAGGAGAAGAACGTCGCCGCGACGCAAAAGAAGGTCGACGAGCTCAATGCCCAGCAGGCTGAGGCCCAGGGTGTCGTGAACTCCCTGGATTCGCAACTGCAGGCCGAGCTTGCTGCCGAGGCCGAGGCCAACGCCGCGCTGCAAGCTGGCATAAATGCAAGCACAGCCGAAAAGGCCACGGTGAGCAACGACACCGCTGGTACGACCGAGATCACCAATAATGGTGGCGGCACGACCAACAATGGCGGCCAGACCAACAATAACAACAACCAGGGCGGCAACACGCCGGCTCCCACGCCGCAGCCTGCCCCCACGCCCGCTCCGGCACCCACGCCCTCAGCACCGAGCCAGTCTGTTGATGGTGGCTCCGTCGTTTCGCGCGCCTACAGCAAGCTCGGTTATGCTTATTCTTGGGGAGGCATTGGACCGAACAGCTTTGACTGCTCCGGCTTTGTAAGCTACTGCCTCACCGGCCGTTATTGCCGCCTGGGAACCACGGGCACCTTCATGGGATGGACCCGCGTATCCGATCCCCAGCCTGGCGATGTCGTGGTTAACTCTTACCACACCGGCATCTACATTGGTAACGGCCAGATGATCCATGCTTCCGACTACAAGACGGGCGTTATCATCAGTTCCGTTGCCGCTGGCATGAACAACAACTATATCTTCGTTCGCTACTAAGTATTCAGATAAAGCAAACGGATATGGACCTCGTGGCTTTGAGTCATGGGGTCCATTCTTTTGCCTTTAGTGCAGGCCGCTATCTAGTTTTGAATACTAGATAGCGGCCCAATCGGTTTGCAAGAAGGCTATAATTGTTGAGGAACAATTAGAAAGGACCCTCTATGAGCTGGGCACTTATCTCAGATTCAAGCTGTAACCTCCGCGATTGGCAACCGACCGCACCCCATACCACCTTTGCATTTGCGCCCCTCAAAATTCGAGTGGGGGAGCGTGAATTCGTCGATGACCTTTCACTCGATGTTCATGAGCTCAACTGCGCTGTTCAGGCGGAGACGAACG
>USJQ01000150.1 GCA_900554985.1 uncultured Collinsella sp.
CATCCTAAATGTGCTTAAGCGAAATTAGATCACCACTCATTAGGGCGATCAAGATCTCAAACCACCAAGCGGCAGCCACATTTAGAAATACGGCAGCGAGGTCATGCGACGGATAACATACGCCGCCGTCCAAACGCCAATTCAGTCCGTTGTCTCAATCTGCCCGCAAAAGCGCCGGGCCGGGGATTCACTTCTGGCACGGCGCTTGTTCGTCCTACTTGTTCCCGTCCCCTGTGGGTGAGTTCTTTTGGTTGCGACGGTTACTCCGGGTCACGTTGTGTTCCTTGTAGTAATCGGGCGCCTCGTTGCCGCTCGCACTAATGGGGTCATTGCCGGTGAGGGTGTCGGCAATATCCTGCACGAACTTAACGAACAGGCTCGAATCGTCGGTCTCGGACGAATCAAAGTCAAAACCGAACTCCACCGCGCCGCCGATGATCTTGTCCACGCACTCCGGGTCGTCGCCGTCCAGCCAAATGACCACGGTGTATTTGTCCACATCGCCCACCTGATACTGCAGCAGCAGCTTTTGGTTTTCGTCTATGAGCAGCGGCTTGCCGGCGAGCATGGGTGCGCTCATAAGGAAGTACGCCTCGTCCAGGTCCTCTTTGTACGTGGCAAGCATGTTGAAGTCGGTTTTTTAGCCCATGGGCACGTCGAATGCCGCCTGAAGCTTGGTCCCCAGCGTTATCTGCTGCTCTGCCATGTATTCTCCCCCAGTCGCGGGCGCCGATATCATCGTCGTGCGCGATGCACATTGGGCTATCGTAACTGCTTTGCCGCAGGTTTCGTTGCACAGCGCGCGAAATGGCGCGATGCGGGGAGTGGGCGTCAGTGCAGCTGCTCCGCACGCAGCATCAATCTGACAGCAATACATGTCCCCGACAAACCGTCTGTCTGTCTATCTCTCAGCTATCTCTCGTAATTATCTCTCGTCTCTCATTTATCTCTCACATTAGAGATGAGTGAGAGATGAGAAACAAAAATGCCGTTATCGGTTCAATCAAATCACGTTCGCGCAGGTAAACGCATGTATACGGGAACTTTGACTCGATCCCCCAGCCACCTTGCAGCATTGTTATCTCTCATATTTATCTCTCGTCTTTCTGCTATCTCTCGTATTAGTGACGGATGAGAGATGAGAGATACGTGAGTGATGGACGGGCGTGGATTTTTGGACGGTTTTTGGGCGTTTTGAGGCTGATTCCGTCCGAAAATCCACTCTCATTCGATAGGCGTCCAAGTTTCCACGCTCGCGCGGCGGTCACGCGGGGCCTTTGCCCAATCCGCCAGCATCGTCTTCAGTTCGCCGCAGAGCCGCGGCCCCATATGGGTATACTCTCGGGGATTCGACTCGATTCGCCCCCGCTGGGGCGTCAAAGGAGACTGCATATGTCCACCACCTCAACCGACCCGCGCGCCGCTGCTGCCGCACTGCTGGTGCCCGGTACCATCTGTCACGGTTTTGCCGTCGAGCGCTGCGAGACCGTGCCCGAGCTCGACTCGGACGCCTACGTGCTGCGCCACACCGCCTCGGGCGCTCGCCTGCTGTACCTGGCGTGCGACGACGAAAACAAGGCCTTCGCCATTGGCTTTAAGACGCCGCCGGCCGATTCCACCGGCGTGTTCCATATTCTTGAGCACTCGGTGCTGTGCGGATCGGCCAAGTTTCCCGTCAAGGAGCCATTTGTCGACCTGATCAAGAGCTCCATGCAGACGTTCCTCAACGCCATGACCTACCCCGACAAGACCATCTACCCCGTTGCCACCACCAACGAGCAGGATCTGTACAACCTGATGGACGTGTATCTGGACGCGGTGTTCAACCCGGCCATCTACACCAAGTCCACCATTTTTGAGCAGGAGGGCTGGCACTACGAGCTGGACCTGCCGGAGGACGCCGAGGGCGATGGCGAGGGCGGCTCCGCGAGCCTGCGCGAGGGCACCCTGCGCTATAACGGCGTGGTGTTCAACGAGATGAAGGGCGCGCTGTCCGATCCCATGAGCGTGCTGGACGATGCTGTCAACGCCGCGCTCTATCCCGACACCGCCTATGCGCACGAGAGCGGCGGCGACCCGCGTGCGATTCCCGCGCTCACCTACGAGCAGTTCCTGGATACGCACGCACGCCACTACAATCCTTCCAACTCCTATATAACGCTCTACGGCGACCTGGACGTGGACCGCGCCCTGGCCTTTTTGGACGAGCGTTATCTGTCGCAGTCGAGTGCCGCGAGCCGCCGCATGGACGCCGCCGTTGCCGCCGGCGAGGACCCGTCCGCGCTGGCGCCCAATCCGCTGGGCGTGCAGGCACCCGTGACCTGCGAGTACAAGCGCGTCGAGATGGCCACTACACCCGAGAACGCCCTGGTGGGCTTGGGCCTGGTGCTGGGCAGCGCGCTCGACCGCAAACGCACGATCGCGGCGGATATCCTGTTTGAAGCACTGCTGGGTTCCAACGAAGCGCCGGTTAAGAAGGCCATTCTGGCCGCCGGCCTGGGCGGCAACGTGGTGAGCTACACCGCGGCCGAGAGCCTGCAGCCCTACGAGCTCATCATGCTGCAAAACGCGCAGCCCGGCGTGGCGCGCGAGCTGCGTCGCGTGTTCCAGGACGCCTGCCGCGACCTATGCGAGCATGGCGTTCCGCGCGAGCGCCTGGAAGCCATCATCAGCAGCAACGAATACGACCTGCGCCAGCGCGACTACGGTATCGCCGACGGCGTGGCCATTGCGTGCGACGCGCTGAGCACATGGCTCTACGATGACGACGCCGCGACGCTGGCGCTCAAGTACGGTCCAGTGTATGAGGAGCTGCGCGGCGACCTGGACGGCAGCTACTTTGAGGACCTGCTGCGCGAGCTGGTGCTGCAGAACGATCACATGGCACTGGTCGAGCTGGTGCCGGTGGACGCCGCCGAGGGCGCGGAGATCGCCGAGGCCGCCGAGCTGGCAGCCAAGCGCGATGCCATGACCGATGCCGAGCTGGCCGACGTGGTCGAGCGCACAGCTGCGCTGCGTGCCGCGCAGGAGGCCGAGGACACGCCCGAGGCCAAGGCCACGCTGCCGCGCCTGCGCGTGTCCGACATTGGCGAGGCGCGCCCCGAGCCTCCGCTGGTCGTAGACACGACTGCGCCCATCCCCTGCCTGCGCCACGACATCCCCACCAACCGCCTGGCCTACGCCATGCAGTATTTCGACCTGAGCTGCGTCGCGTTTGAAGACCTGCCCTATGTGACGCTGCTCTGCCGCCTGCTCAAACAGCTGCCCACGAGCGAGCACTCGGCCGAGGAGCTCGACAACTTGCTCGCCGGCAAACTGGGCTTTTTGAGCTTTACGACCGAAGTCATGACCCAGCCCGACGTGGACGGCGTGCGCCCCTACCTGCTGGTGAGCGCCGGCGCCCTGTCCGAGAAGATCGATGCGCTGGCGAGCCTGCCGCGCGAGGTGTGGTCGAGCACGCTTTTGGCAGATGCCGATGCCGACCGCATGCGCGACGTGCTCACGCAGATTCGCATTGGGCTTGAGCAGGGCTTTATCAACAACGGCCACTCGGCGGCGCTCGGTCGCGCGATGAGCTACAGCTCGCCTTCGGCCGTGGTGCGCGAGCAGCTTTCGGGCGTGGATTTCTACCTGTTCCTGCGCGATCTGCTCGAGCACTTTGACGAGCGCGTGGACGGGCTGCGTACCAAGCTTGCCGAGCTGGCGGAGCGCATCTTTGTGGCCGATGGCTGCATGGCGAGCTTTACCGGCAGCAACGAGGACTTTGACGCGTACTGGAATGCTGCTGGCGACCTGGGGCTGGGCGCTGGCGACAGCACCGATGCCGGCCGCAACGCGCTCGTGGTGCCGACGCCGCGCGACTGCCACGAGGCCTTTGTCATCCCCAGTGACATCTGCTTTGCGGCAAGCGCGTGCGACCCGCGTCGCCTGGGCATTGACGTGACGGGCGCCTGGGCGGTTGCCGCCAACGCGCTCTCCTACGACTACCTGTGGAACGAGATCCGCGTTAAGGGCGGTGCGTACGGCTGCGGATTCCGCGCGGCCGGTGAGCGTCAGACGGCGTTCTACACCTACCGCGACCCGGCAATCGACCCCTCGATTGAGCGCGTGGCGCGCGCAGGCGAATGGCTCGGCAGCTTTGAGCCT
>USJQ01000151.1 GCA_900554985.1 uncultured Collinsella sp.
GAAACGGGTGTTTTTTGTCAGAAAAGTTCCTGCTTTTTATGATTTCAGGACTTTTCGTTTACTTTTTGCTCTCAGCAACAGCAACGGCCACAGCCACGGTGGCACCCACCATGGGGTTGTTGCCCATGCCCAGGAAGCCCATCATCTCCACGTGAGCGGGGACGGAGGAAGAACCGGCAAACTGGGCGTCGGAGTGCATACGGCCCATGGTGTCGGTCATGCCGTAGGAAGCGGGGCCAGCAGCCATGTTGTCGGGGTGCAGAGTACGGCCGGTGCCGCCGCCGGAGGCCACGGAGAAGTACTTCTTCCCCTGCTCGATGCACTCCTTCTTATAGGTACCGGCCACAGGATGCTGGAACCGGGTGGGGTTGGTGGAGTTGCCGGTGATGGACACATCCACGCCCTCGTGGTGCATGACGGCCACGCCCTCGCGAACGTCATCACAGCCGTAGCAGCGGACAGCAGCCCGCTCACCATCGGAATAGGCCACCTCCCGGACGGTCTTCAGCTCGCCGGTGTAGTAGTCAAACTGGGTCTGGACATAGGTGAAGCCGTTGATACGGCTGATGATCTGGGCGGCGTCCTTGCCCAGACCGTTCAGGATAACGCGCAGCGGCTTCTTGCGAGCCTTGTTGGCGTTCAGAGCCAGGCCGATAGCACCCTCAGCGGCAGCGAAGGACTCGTGGCCGGCCAGGAAGGCGAAGCACTCGGTGTCGTCGGAGAGCAGCATAGCGCCCAGGTTGCCGTGGCCCAGACCGACCTTGCGGTCCTCGGCGACGGAGCCGGGAACGGTGAAGGCCTGGATGCCCTCGCCGATGATGGCGGCAGCCTCAGAAGCGGTCTTGGCGCCACGCTTGACAGCGAGAGCGCAACCGAGGGTGTAGGCCCACTCGGCGTTCTGGAAGGCGATGGACTGGGTGTTGTTGACGATCTCACGCGGGTTGAAGCCCTTGTCGGTGCAGATCTGCAGAGCTTCCTCGAGGGAGGCGATGCCGTTGTCGGCGAGGCACTTGTTGATCTTGTCAGCGCGGCGCTCGTAACCTTCGAACGTAACAGTCATAGTTATTTCCCTCCCTTTCTACTCGTGAACCGGGAACACGCTGGCGACGGAGTGAGTCTCCTCGTCGGTGCGCGGGTCGATGTACTTGGCAGCGTTCTCCCACTGACCATAGTGGCCCATAGCGCCAGCGATGGCCTCCTCGGGGGTCTTGCCGGCCTTGACGGCGTCGGTGAACTTGCCGAGGTTCAGGAACTCGAATGCGATGATCTCGTTCTTGTCGTTGAGAGCCATGCGGGTGACGTAGCCCTGAGCGAGCTCAAGGTAACGAGCGCCCTTGGCCTTGGTGCCGAACATGGTGCCGACCTGAGAGCGAAGGCCCTTGCCGAGGTCGTCGAGGGAGGCGCCCACGGGCAGGCCGCCCTCGGAGAACGCGGTCTGGCTGCGGCCGTAAACGATCTGCAGGAAGATCTCGCGCATAGCAACGTTGATGGCGTCGCAGACGAGGTCGGTGTTGAGGGCCTCGAGGATGGTCTTACCGGGAAGGATCTCGGAAGCCATGGCAGCAGAGTGGGTCATGCCGGAGCAGCCGATGGTCTCAACGAGGGCCTCCTCGATGATGCCGTCCTTGACGTTCAGCGTGAGCTTGCAGGCGCCCTGCTGAGGTGCGCACCAACCCACACCGTGCGTAAGACCGGAGATGTCGGAAATCTCCTTAGCCTGGACCCACTTGCCCTCCTCGGGGATGGGTGCGGGGCCGTGGTATGCACCCTTGGCAACGGGGCACATGTTCTCCACTTCCTGTGAGTACTGCATGCCTCTCCTCTCTATCGTGTTGGCGTCCCGTCTGGGGGTCGTGGCTGGCGATTGCCGGGCGACCCTTCGAAAGGGACATGACATGCAGCCCCTATAATACCGCGAAATGCACGGAATATTCGGCGAACGGCTCAGTTTTCGTAGCGAGAAGTCCGGAAGTTTTAATTGAAACGGTTTAACTATATGTTCTGTGGTCGCGAACTTCCGTAGAGGGGGTTCGTCTTGGGCAAGCTTTTGGTCAGCTCTTGTAAGCGTTGCAGGGGTTGACCTGTTGCAACGGTGCCGTTCGCCGCCCGTTTACTGCCTTTGGCCGCGCGAGTGTATTGTTTTGCGTGAATGTTTTGATGGCACGCTTCAATCGTGCTGTATTGGATGGCAATCAGATCCCGGCGAAGGGAGCGCCATGCAGCGCGTTTGGAGAACGGTTACCGGCTTTTACCATGTCTGTGCTCGCGGTGCGGGCAAGCAGCTCATCTTTGAGGGCGATGAAGACCGGTGGGAGTTTTTGGAGCTGATGCGCGAGTGCTGCCGCGAGGAGGGTGTGACGGTTATCGCCTGGTGCCTTATGGGCAATCACGTGCATTTGGTGCTTGCAGATTACGAGGACAGGATGAGCGCGGCGATGCACCGACTGCTTTTGACGTACGCGCGGCGGTTCAATAAACGCACGAGGCGCACAGGCCATCTGTTCCAGAACCGTTTTGACCGGCGCTCGCTCGATACCGACTGGCAGGTGATGGAGGCTATTCGCTCCGTACACGCTGATCCGCAGGAGGCGGGCATCAGCTTAATCGAGCGTTATCCCTGGAGCAGCTTTGCCGAGCATTTGCGCGCTTACGACGGTGACGCGGCTGATGTCGCGAGGGGATTTTCTGATCCTTCTTGCGTGCTTGAGCTTTTTGGTTCTGCCGAGGGCTTTATTGCCCATTCGCTTTCGACGCCCGACGGCGGCGAGCTAGCGCTGGGCGATATGAAAGAGACGGAGTGGGAACGCCACGCCTTTGCCGGCAAGTTGGCGAAGAGCCTCGGGGTTCCTCTCAACGGGATTAAAACTGCACCGACGGCGCAGCGCGATACCGTTATTGTTGGATTGAACAATGCCGGTTTTACGGTGCGCCAGATTGAGCGGTATACCGGGATTGGCAAAAGTACCGTCTCTCGTATCGTGCGCGCCCGCGCGCGAACGGCGATGAGGGCTGGCGGAAACGTGATGTAGGGTCGTCTGTTCACTGCAGCTGGAGTCGTCCATACGCTGCGACCAGCGTTCAAAAGCTTGGTACGGTAACTGCACTTCTTAATATGCATAGAAAAATCGCCATCTTGCATAAAAAACAGCTCAGTCCGGGTTTGCCCGTGCCTACCCCTGTCTGCGCCGTGCAAAAAACGGAGTTTTCAGCATCGTGGAGCTGTCGGCACCGCCGCAATCTTGCAACATGCGGGCCCCGAAGCTATTGATCCCTGTCGTTGCGCCCTTGAAGCACGTGCCTGCGTCCCGTCAGACCGCGATGTCTGTTCTAAAACACAATATATATGCGCCTAAAGACGTTGATTAACGCTTCCGATGCGTATGCACACAGCTTTGCATGCTGAATACTCGCAAAAATGCACGCCGCTCCCTATGGTACCCGTCTGCGGCAGGCGCGAAGTGAGTCGGGGCTTCGCAGAACGGGGCTTGGCGCATTGCTTGGCGGGCCCGGGGCCCTGCCGCAGGCCTTTGGTGCTGTGGAAAACGCCCGTGCTCGCGTCTGGCTGTGTAGCAAATGTCAGACGGGGCGCCGGACGCGCGGACTTTGTGCGTTCGCGCTCATTAGGTAAAAACAGAGCCGCCCGTATCGGGCGGCTCGGCAATCAAAAAACTTGGATTCGGGGCATAAACTACTGGTTTGTTTGCCCCTCGAGCATGCCGTCGAGGGTGCGCCAGGCGAGCTCGGCGCATTTGACGCGGGCGGGCATGTGCGAGATGTCCTGGAGCTGGGCGGCTTCGTCCAGGTCTTCCAGGTCGTCCTCGGAGAGCTTCTCGCCGCGGATCATGGCGAGGAAGAGCTCTGCCAAGCGGTGAGCTTCCTCGACGGTCTCGCCGGTGATGAGGTCGGCCATGATGTCGGCGCTGGCCTGGCTGATGGCGCAGCCATGACCGGTAAAGGAGGTCTCCTCGATCACGCCCTTCTCGACACGCAGCTGCAAGGTGAGCTCGTCGCCGCAGCTGGGGTTGATACCGTCGTGCTCGTGCCTGTGGGCATCCATCTCGTACTTCTAGTCGGGGTGCGAGTTGTGCTCCATCAACG
>USJQ01000152.1 GCA_900554985.1 uncultured Collinsella sp.
ACCCGCACGTTGCCCTCGCCTGCGAAGATTGCCTCCGTGGTGGTTGCTTTTACGGGTATGGGACTTTTCTTTTTAGGCGATTTGAGTGCCGAAGGCATGCTCGGCAACCTGCTTGCCGTCATTTCGGGAGCCACCTTTGGGCTGTGTTTCTTTTTGAACTCTCGCCCCGATGCGTCGCCCATGGTGTCCTCGCTCATCTCCTGCGGTATCTCGATGCTGCCGATCGTCTATTTTGCCGGCGCCCTAGACTCCGTGAGACCATTTGAGTGGGGGCTCATGCTGGTACATGGCCTTTTTTGCAGTGGCCTTGCGAGCGTGCTGTATGCCAAGGGGATCGCGCGAACCAACGCGTTTGCGGCCAACTTGGTTTGCATGAGCGAGGTCGTGCTCGCTCCCTGCTGGTCGGCGCTCTTCTTTGGCGAGGTCTTTCGCTGGAACGAGTTTTTGGGCGCGGCGATTATCGTTTTGGTGATTGTGGCCAACTTGGCATCCGATGCCTTTGGCGATGGCTTTCTGGTGGCGCTTGTCCGCCATCGAAACAAAGAGCGCGCCTGATGAAATACGTCTGCCGTTTTCGGTAAAAAACACCCCGCTGAGCGAGTGGTATTAAATAGTAAGAACCTGCATATCTATAATTGGTATCAAATCATTTGTATCTGGCATAGGTGTTAGCAGCACACCAGGTACGCTTCGAGCCGTGTAATCGAACTCCCGGAATTGATATCAACAACGCGCGCGGCGGGAGTGACGACGGTTCGAGATTCCTTATTGGGAGGAATTATGCTTGTCCAAGCAATCCTCGTCGGCTTAGTCGGAGCGTTTGGATGCCTCGACTACCAGCTCGGCACCCTCTACGCGTTCCGCCCCATCGTCCTGTGCCCGCTCGTGGGCCTGGTACTGGGGGACCTGCAGACCGGCCTTGCCGTCGGCGCCAGCCTGGAGTTGCTGTTCATGGGCTCGATCTCCATCGGCGCCTACGTACCGCCTAACGAAACTGTCGGCGGCGTGCTCGCCTGCGCGTTTGCCATTCAGCTCGGTCAGGGTACCGAGACGGCCATCGCGCTCGCCATGCCCATCGCCGTCCTTTCGCTGACGATCGGCAACATTACGGATGCTGGATTCTCGATCATTGTTGACATTGCTGACAAGTGCGCTGCCAAGGGCAACCTCAAGGGTATCTACGCGGCACATTGGAGCATGGGCCTCTTTGGCTGCCTTGAGTACTTCCTGCTGTGCGGCGGCGCCTTCTATCTGGGTTCCGACGCCATCCAGGGCCTGCTCGACTTCATCCCGACCTTTGTGATCGATGGCTTTGGCGTTGCAGCCAACATCCTGCCTGCCATGGGCTTCGCCATGCTCGGCCGCCTGGTGCTCACCAAGCAGCTCGTGCCCTTCTACTTCCTGGGCTTCCTGCTGTGCTCCTACGCCAACGTGCCCGTCCTGGGCGTCGCCCTGATCGCCATCATCATCGGCATCGACAAGTTCGACCTGCTCGGCCTGGGCGGAGCCCAGCCCCAGCTCTCCGCGGAAGGGGATGAGGACGATGACTTCTAGTCCCGAGAACAAGATCACGCGCTCCGACCTCGTCAAGAGCGCCGTCAACGTCGGCGCCCTGGGCATGGAGTTCTCCTGGACCTACTACAAGCAGATGAACATCGCCTTCTGCCTGATGGTCGCCAACATGCTCAAGAAGATCTACGCCGGCCGCCCCGACGACTACGCCGCGGCCCTGCACCGCCACTGCGCGTTCTTCAACATCACCGTCCAGTTCGCCCCGTTCGTCGGCGGCATCGCGATGGCCATGGAGGAGAAGGTCGCCCGCGGCGAGATCGAGCCCGAGAGCGTCAACGACGTCAAGGCCGCCCTCATGGGCCCGCTGTCCGGCATCGGCGACTCCATCTTCCTGTCGACGCTGCGCGTGGTCGCCGCCGCGGTGGGCATCAGCCTGTGCCAGGCCGGCAACCCCTTCGGCCCCATCGCCTTCCTGCTCATCTACAACGTCCCCGGCTTCGCGCTGCGCATCTGGGGCGCCGTCAAGGGCTACGAGCTGGGCGTTGGCTTCCTGGACGAGGCCCAGAGGACCGGCCTCATGCAGAAGATCATGACCTGCGTGGGCATCGTGGGCGTCATGGTCGTGGGCGCCATGTGCAAGGACATGTTCTGGGCCAGCATCCCGGTGGCCATCGGCTCGGGCGACGACGCCCAGACCCTCCAGGACATCCTGGACGGCATCATGCCCGGCATGCTCGGCATGATCGCCTTCTGGCTGTACTACTGGCTGCTGTCCAAGAAGATCAACCCCATGGTGCTGATCGTGGCCACCATGGTCGTGGGCATCATCGGCGCGTTCTTCGGCGTGCTGGCGTAAGGGCCCGGCTGCATAGATTTTCGTTGCAACCTGGAAAGGGGATGGAGCAGGTCTATGCCCTCCATCCCCTTTTTGTATAGAAGGAGTTCGTATGTTCGCGAAGGATCGCGAAGCAATGCGCCTGACGCCGGCAGAGGTCAGGCTGATTCTTATTGAGTCCCTGCAGTGGTGCGCCAACAACGCGGTCTACTTTTTGGGGCTTATCGGTGCGGCCACGTATGATCTGGCTGGCACGGCCTTTTTGGTTGCCGCCATTACGCTCGCGCGCAATCTTATGACGTCGGTGGGCAATATAGTGTCGGGTTCGGTCATCGACCGCTTCGGGCCGCGCCGGACGTCGTTTGTGACGTGCGTGATTACGGCGGTGCTATCGCTTGGCGTGGGGTTGGCACCGTTGTCTGTCCCCGGGCTTGTGTTTGCCGCGTGCGTCTTGGGACTTGCGGGCGGCTTTATCAACACCTGCACACATGCGTTTCCGGGATACCTGGAGTCGACCACCGAGGGCCGTACCCGCGTGAACGGCCTCATGGTGTTCTACAGCAATATTGCCTATACCGCTGGCCCGCTGCTCGGTGGTGCCATCGTGAGCTGTTTTGCCACGCAATCGGTCTATCTGCTCATGGCGGGCATGATGGGTGTGGCGGCCGTGCTCTCCTTGGGCTGTCACGAGTGTGTTGCTCCCACAAAAGGGGAGAAGCCGAAGGGCGGTATTCTGGGCGGCATGGCCGAGGGTGCGCGACTTACGTTTCGCGACCACGACCTGCGCCTCATCTTTATCTCGGGCTTTTTGGGTTTCTTTGCGTTTGGCGCGTTCGATTCGCTGGAGTCGTTGTTCTACCGCGATGTGCTCAACGTGGATATCGTCTGGCTGGGCTGGCTGTCCTCGGTCGTGGGCCTCACTTCCTCGGTGGGCGCGTTCATCCTGACCAAGCTTTCTGCTCGCCATGTCAACCTGCGATTGTTGCTCGGCGCGCTCATGGCCGTGGGCATTGGGTCCATGGTGTACGTGGGCACCGATATGCTGGGGGTCGCGATTATCGGTCAGGCGATTAACGGTCTGGCCTGGGGATTCCTGGAACCGCTGCAGATGATGTTGAGTCAGGAGCGCGCCGACATCAAATACCTGGGGCGCATTACCGGCTTTGTGCGTTTTGGCCTGATGAGCGCCGGCGTGCTGCCGCTGCTGGCGGCTCCTTTTTTGGCGGAGGCTTTGGGCGTCCAAGCGGTGCTATTTGGGGCATCGACCATTATTGCGCTGGTAGGAACGCTGTTCTTTGTCATACAAGGGAGGCGCCAGAGGTGTTAGCTATACATTCAATTCTAATTGAATACCACTCACCAGAGAATTTCGACCGTTCACCGAGGATTGGAACAGATTGAAAAGTGGTATTAAAAACACGTTGGGTGTATGTCTATAATTGGTATCGAAAAGAAACGCGATGTATAGATTCGCGTGCTGGACAGAAAGGAAAAGCCATGAAGGAAACCGAGAAGATCGAGATCATGCACTTTAGCCAGGAGGGCTATCTCGAGGACGGCAAGAACGTCTATGAGACCGGCAAGAAGATGACCGCGCTCGCCGACAAGGTCGCCGACGAGGGCTACGACGCCGTGTTCCTGATGGGTGTCGGCGGCACCTGGGACGAGCTCATGCAGCTCGAGTACCTCATGAACAAGTTCGGCGACCGCGACCTCGAGGTCTA
>USJQ01000153.1 GCA_900554985.1 uncultured Collinsella sp.
GGATGGGATGCTCTTCAAGAAGGCTCAGCAGCCTTTGTCCGTTTGCGGCAGTCCTTCCGAGATTTTCGGTAATAGCTGCCGTCGAACGGTTGTGGAGATCAACAAGACTCTTTAAAGACCCTACCGAGTCCTTCGCACTCTCAAGAAGACTGGCGCAGAAAAACTCTATCCATTCCTCGTAAGTTCCTCGTTCCCTTACGGATGTGAGTTGTCGGTAGTACTCGCTTCGATTTTTCTTGAACTGGAACGATGGATAGAACAAGCAAGAATGAAGAACGCCATCATTGATGAGCATAAGTGTAATGAGAAGCCTGCCCAGGCGACCGTTTCCGTCTAGGAATGGATGGGCAGTTTCAAATTGGTAATGGACGAGCGCCGCCCGCACGATCGGATCCATTTCGACTTGAGGCTCATTGATAAATCGTTCGAGGTCCTGGAGCGTGTTGCTCAAATCTTCAATGTTTGGAGGGACGAACGATGCAGTTGCAATGGTGCAGCCTGAAGGGCCAATCCAGTTTTGTGAGGAGCGCAGCTCGCCTGGATTCTTCTCCG
This sequence comes from uncultured Collinsella sp., assembly GCA_900554985.1. Lineage (GTDB taxonomy): Bacteria > Actinomycetota > Coriobacteriia > Coriobacteriales > Coriobacteriaceae > Collinsella. The sequence goes on from USJQ01000153.1 coordinate 553, forward strand.
TTCCGCGCACTCCGTCCAGCAGGACCGCATGAACCTGCCTGAGAAGCCTCGTACACAAGGGCATCTTTTTGAGCAGTTCTACGCCGCGGTCGACAGCACGGACATAATTCACGACATCTGCGACATCTTTATGATGGAGTTGGGTTTGCGATGGACTAAGTAGGTCGTCAAACGTGCACTGGGTTCCCTCAATTTGCGAAGAAAGGAGTGCTTCTTTGCGCACATACATTGTCAGATACATGTCGGCGTTGGGAACAAAGTAGAGCATGCCTTCAAGCTCTCCAAGCTTTCGTGAGCATGTGGAAAGCGTGCGATAGGTTTCCTCAGTGAGGTTTAGCTGCCTCAATGATTGCAAGGGCGTTGGCAAAAACGAATAGTAAGCCAATTTCCCCGATAGATTATTGCGGAGCGTTCCCTGGCCGTTCTCCTCGATTTGCATCGCGCCCTCCATATCTTGAGTGCCGGAAACTCGCTATTAGGCTAATCATATCAATTCTAATAACGAGTTTATGGCGAAAATAGTTATTAGAGTCGATTTGAATAATCTAATGACGAGAAGTCGTTATTGCTTTGGTGCAAGGTGGTCGAGTGGTCCCTCGGGCGCAGAGGAAAACGGAGCATTCAACACGAGCGTGGATAATCTCCCGGTTTTGGCCTGTGTGCGGGCTCAAAGTGGGAGATTATCCACGCTCGTTAGATATGCGTCCGAAAATCCACGCTCGTCGCTACTTGAGCCCGGGCAGACGGGTGTAGGGAAACGAGCGCTCCAGGAATTCGGAGCGGCGGGCGTAGTCTTTGGCGAGGTAGCTGCTGTAGGGCGAATCGAGCACGTATTGCACGGCGATGTGGCTGGCGAACTGCGTGATGCGATGCGTCATACTCTCGTGGTCACTCACCGTGAGGTAGGCGGCAAAGCCAGGGTGAATGCGAGCGCAATAAGGCGTGCCGATGACGATGACCGGGACATGCCGGCTGCTGAGAATCGGCAAGATGTCCCTGAGGTTGGGGGCAAGGCCGCCGTAGGAGATGACGATTGCCGCATGGTCGGGACCCGAGGCGAGCGCCGTACGCACCTGGGCCTCAGCGCCGTCGTGGCACGTTGCGCTTTTGCCGGCGGAGAGCAGGCGGTCGCGGAACATTCCTGCTGGATAGAGGTTGTGCGAGCCCGTGTAGATGTCGACCTGTCGGGCGTTCGCGATGAGCTTGGCGGCGTGGTCAAGCTGCGTGGGGTCGAGCAGCTCCTGCGTTTCGGCCAGCGTGGTCTGGTAGAGCCCTTCCATGCGCTCCATAACCTGCAGGCGATACTCGGCTTATCGACCCGCGATGCAAAGGAGATACTCATCCCACGAGCACTACCGGGAAGGGCTTGCGATTCGAGCCCTCACCTTAGCAATTTGATCATTTGGCACTATAATCACCATAGGCATGCGCATAACGTTGCGCTTAATCAAGAGGAGAAAACGTATGGGTCTGTTTGACATGTTCAAGAAGAAGGCTGAGCCCGCGGCTGCCGCTGCTCCGGCCTCCATCTCTGCTTCTGCCGGCGCCGACGTGCTGTGCTCGCCCGTTAAGGGCAAGGTCATCAAGATGGCCGACGTGCCCGATCCCGTCTTTGGTGGCGAGGTTCTGGGCAAGGGCTGCGCCGTGTGGCCCGAGGACGATCTGGTCTACGCTCCCTGCGACGGCAAGGTGACCGTCACCATGGGTCACGCCGTGGGCCTGCAGTCCGATAGCGGCATCGAGGTTCTGGTGCACGTTGGCGTCGATACCGTCAACATGAACGGCGACGGCTTCGAGGGCTTCGTCAAGGCCGACGACGTCGTTAAGGCTGGCCAGCCCATGCTCAAGATCGACCGCGCCAAGATCGCCGCTGCCGGCTACAAGGACTGCGTCGTCGTGGCCGTGTCCAACACCGCCGAGTTCGCCGACGTCGAGCTCGCCGTCGAGGCTGACTCCGCTGCCGCCGCCGGCGATGCCATCGTCAAGGTCGTCCGCAAGTAAGCTGCGGCATCCAAAGGGTGTGCAAGGGTGGTCGGGTTATCCGGCCGCCCTTTTTTAATGGGCCGAGTGGGCGCATTTTATTGCAGGGGGCTTGCTTTATAAGCCGTTCGTTCGTCAAATTGAGCCGGCTGCGCTTTTGTGACGCAGGGGGTTGGGCCTGGCCGCTAATATGGACTTGCTGTTACGACGTGCGCTGCGCAGGGAACGCGGCGCCGCTTGTTTGGAGGAATGTCATGAAAAAGAAGCTGCTGCTTGCACCCCTGATGGCCGCCCTGGTCGCGTGCGTGGTTTTGCTTTCCGGCTGCGGAGGGCCTTCGGTGGAGGAGCTCATCACCAACGACCTTACGAGCCAGTTCGACGAGATCAAGAACGGCGGCGATGACTTCCTTTCCGGTCTGGAAGAGGCTTCGGGCGACGAGTTTGAGCAGCTGGGTATCGATCCCAAGGAGTATGCCAAGAGCTATCTCGAGGGCTTTGACTACAAGATCGGCGATGTGACGGTCGACGAGGACAAGGGCACCGCGACTGCCGATGTCACCATTACCTGCAAGTCCATGAACAAGATCGTTGAAGATTTCGCCACCCAGTATCAGGAGAAGATCGCGGCGCTCGATACGATGCCTTCCGAGGACGACCTGTACAAGATGGCCGGCCAGGTCATGGTCGACGTGACCAAGGCCGCTAAGACCAAGGACACCACGGTCACCTTCAAGTACACCGCCAATGACGATGGCGAGTGGTCTGCTGACGATTCCGCAACCACCGAGATGATGAATGCAATGATGAACTAGGGGAGTTACGGCGTTTTACCAAACGCCGCAACTGCTCGACGCTGCGCGGGCACCAGAGCGACAACTTGTCATTCAAAGAGGACGGCATGACCAGAAGGTCTATGCCGTCCTCTTTTCATGCCAACTTGTTCGCTCTGGTGCCCGCTCGCTGGCATTACCAAAACATCGGCGGTCCAATAATGATCCCTTGGGGACGGAGGAAAAGTAGTCGTTGGGGACGTTCTTGGTTGACTGGTCATTCAAGAACGTCCCCAATGACTATTCGAACTGCTAGTTTGTGCGGGTTGTGGTTTTGGGAGCTGCGGGAATTTGAGATACTGTACATCTGTACGTTAACTTATCTTCGTAGTATATTGCTACCCGCAAAACTCAGCACCATTGTGCCGCGAGGCACTAAAGCGCCTACGTACAATGGTTGTCGATAGTACGATTCGATTCAACGACAGGATGGATGGTCCAAGCGTGAGTCTCGGCAGCAAACTATCCAACGCAAAGGTCTCCTTTGCGATATTTAAGCGCGACATCAAGCGACTGCTTGTGAACCCCGTCGCCTTGGTGGTTACTTTGGGCGTGTGCGTTATCCCCTCGCTGTATGCCTGGTACAACATCGTGGCAAACTGGGATCCGTACGGAAACACCCAAGGCATTAAAATCGCCATCGCCAACAACGAT
>USJQ01000154.1 GCA_900554985.1 uncultured Collinsella sp.
TTCGGCGGCATGACCAGAAGGTCAATGCCGCCTTGTTTCAAGGCACCTTGCTCGCTCTGGCGGGCTTTCGCTGTCGTTGCCAAAACATCGGCGCCATCTTTGTAATGTGAAAAGGGGCTGAACCTTTGTCACATTCGGTCTGCGGCGTTATTTTGTTTGGAGCGAGGGAGGGGTCCTACGACAGTTCGTCGGCTATTTGGTGCTCGTAGAAGGCTTCTACTACGGCGTTGAATTCGCGGGCGAAGTCTTCCATGGTTCCGCGCCAGGTGGCTCGGCTGGGCTTGCCTTGGCCCACAAAGGCGGTTTGGATGCCGCAATCGGGGGACGGGACGTCGCGTTTGGGATCGTTGCCCACCATAAGGACCTCGTGTGGCTCGAGCCCCATCACCTGAAGCTGCTCTAGATAGTAGGTAGCATCGGGCTTGCAGCGGGTGGTGTTTCCCATGTGCGTCACGAGTTCAAAGGGGGCGTCGGCCAGGTCGCCCCAGCCCATGCGGCACTCGATGGCCCCCTGGGGAAAGCTGGGGTTGGTAAAGAGCGCGCAACGCAGTCCAGCGTCCTGTACGGCCTGGAGCGCGGCGTGCGCGCCCGGCATAGCGTGGGCGTTAATGACATCGTCGTTCTTGTACGGAAGAACTTCGCGGTCATAGTAGGTAAACGCCTCGTAGATGAGGGGATCGGAGAGGCAGATCCCGCATCGGCGCTCGACCTCTTCTTGGTAAAACTCAAGATTGGTGCGGTTGTCCGTGCCGCTGCGGCGATTGGCGTTGAGGTCGACCAGGATGGTGCCGAGGTGTGCCATCGTGCCACCGCGGCTGCGGCGCCCGATATCCGCGAGCATCGAAGAGACATCCTTAAAATAGATGACCGCGTTGAGGTTGATGCTAAGAAGCGTTTCGTCCATATCGAAAACGACTGCTTTGAGCACGCGGGCACCTTTCTCGAAAAATCGATCTAGAATCGTTGGCTCCGGATACTTTACCCCAAAGCCGAATGCTTGGCTGGTTATCGTCAAGTTGCGGAGACGTGTGTTCATAAGATTACGAAAAAGTCTCCACACGAGTAAAAAATCGCAGTTCACGCTTGAAATCGAACTCATTTCCCCGTAACCTATACGAACGTGATTGCATAAGCGTCACATTAGTATCTGTCGGCTCCCGAGTGTTCCTAAACGTTGTGTGCTTGTCGCACCCTTCTGTAGGTCCTAGCAATCGGGGCCCCGTAGTTCGAAAGGGGTCCACCTTTGAGTGAGATTCAGAACTCGTCCATTTTCTCTCTTGACGATGTCAATGAGGAGGAGATGAACAACCTCATCGACGGTACGATTACCGACTTTGATGAGGGCGATCTCGTTAACGGCACTGTCGTTAAGATCGAGCATGACGAGGTGCTCGTTGACATCGGATTCAAGTCCGAGGGCGTTATCCCGGTCCGCGAGCTGTCCATCCGCACGGACGCTAACCCTGCAGACATCGTTGCACTCGGTGATCCCATCGAGGCTCTGGTTCTCCAGAAGGAGGACAAGGACGGTCGTCTGGTCCTGTCCAAGAAGCGTGCCGAGTACGAGCGTGCTTGGAACCGCATCGAGGAGAAGTTCAACTCCGGCGAGAACGTCGAGGGCGAGGTTATCGAGGTTGTCAAGGGCGGCCTGATCCTCGACATCGGCCTGCGTGGCTTCCTGCCCGCTTCCCTCGTCGACCTCCGTCGTGTCAAGGACCTCACCTCCTACATGGGCACCCGCATCGAGGCTCGCGTCATCGAGATGGACCGCAACCGCAACAACGTCGTCCTCTCCCGTCGCGTCGTGCTCGAGGAGTCCCGTAAGGCCGAGCGCTCCGAGATCCTGTCCAAGCTCAAGTCTGGCATGCGTCTCCAGGGCACCGTTTCCTCCATCGTCGACTTCGGCGCCTTCGTCGACCTCGGCGGTATCGACGGCCTCATCCACATCTCCGAGCTCTCCTGGAACCACGTCAACCATCCTTCCGAGGTTGTCAAGGTCGGCCAGGAGGTCGAGGTCGAGGTTCTCGACGTCGATCTCAACCGCGAGCGCATCTCCCTGGGTCTCAAGCAGACCACCGAGGATCCGTGGCGCGCACTGGTCAAGAAGTACCCCGTCGGCGCTATCGTCGAGGGCACTGTGACCAAGCTTGTCCCGTTCGGCGCTTTCGTCGACCTGGGCGAGGGCATCGAGGGCTTGGTGCACATCTCCGAGATGGCCAACAAGCACGTCGATCAGCCTTCTCAGGTCACCCACGTGGGCGACAAGGTTCAGGTCAAGGTCATGGAGATCGACCTCGACCGTCGTCGTATCTCCCTGTCCATGAAGTCCGCTGCTGAGACTCTGGGCGTCGAGATCGAGGTTACCCCGCTTCCTTCCGAGAAGAAGGACGAGGAGACCGACGCTGAGTAAATCGGTTTGACGATCACTTGTTTTAAGGGATCCGTCCGTAATGGACGGGTCCCTTTTTGCATTTGGTGCCGAGATGCACGATGCTGCCCATGCTGTCCACAGGCTATTTGGTTGTCGCTGCATGAAAAAACGCCGACATCCCGCCTCGGGGAGGAGGCGGGAACGCACCGAGTAGACGGAGGGGCGCGGAGCGCGGTCGCGTCTCGACTGACGACGTTGCCCATCGACGGAACTATTGTAGCGCATGGGTGGTTCTTGGTTTATCGTGTCGAGCGCTTGTGTTGTGCCGTTGCCTGCGGTGGCGGTGTGCTACACTCTTGCACTGCTGAGTGGGCCAGACGGTCGCGCGATGTGCTGCTTGCAGCACGCGTGAGGAAAGTCCGGGCTCCAGAGGGCGGGATGCCGGCTAACGGCCGGGCGGAGTGATCCGACGGAAAGCGCCGCAGAAAAGAAGACTCCCACCTGCGCCGCAAGGCGTAAAGGGAAAAGCTGAAACGGTGGTGTAAGAGACCACCAGCGTCGTGGCAACACGGCGGCTTGGCAAGCCCCATCCGGAGCAAGCGCGAATAGGAACGCTATGGGCCGGCCCGGTCCGCGTTCGGGTAGCGTGCGTGGAGCTGCACGGTAACGTGCAGACAAGATAAATGACCGTTCACGACAGAACCCGGCTTATCGGCCCACTCAGCACTTTGTTGACGCTGCGAACCCGTCAGCGCGGCAATCTGCCTTTCAAGCCTTCGGGCATGACCATAAGGTCAATGCCCTTGTCTTTCAAGGCACCTTGCTCGCGCTGACGGGTTCTCGCTGTTGGTGACGGTATCATTGGCGTTTCCGTTCTTGTTGGCGAGGTCAACGGTGCTGTCTTTGCCGTATTATTGAGGCTGTTTGTTGCTGCGCTTTATTTTGTTGAGGGGCTTTGTTGGACAGCTATTTTACTCTGCAATCGAATATTGTGGCTACGGGCGAGTTCGCTGACCGCAAGAGCCGGTTTATTGCCCAGCTGGTCCATATTGAGTCCGAGGACGAGGCGAATGCCTTTATCGAGATGGTTCGCAAGCGCCATTACGACGCTCGACACAATGTTCCCGCGTGGATTTTGGTCGATGGACGCGAGCGCCAGAGCGATGATGGTGAGCCGAGCCGCACGAGCGGTATGCCGACGCTCGAGGTGCTGCGCGGCGCGGGGCTCAAAAATGTTTGCTGCGTGGTAACGCGCTATTTTGGTGGCACGCTGTTGGGGCCCGGTGGCTTGGTGCGCGCCTATACCGCGGCGACGCAGGCGGCGGTGGCAGCTGCTCGGGAGGCCGGGCAGATCGTCGAGATGACAAGCGTCGTGCCGGTTGACGTGCATGTGGCCTATCCGCAGTATGAGCAGGTGCTTCGTTTAGCGCAGGATTCGGGTGCCAAGGTTTCGGATACCGATTACGCGGATGCCGTGACACTTCATTTGGTGTTTAAGGCGGGGGAGCAGGAGCCGTTTTGCGTTAAGATGCGCGAGCTTATGGCGGGGCGCGAGGAGATTGAGGTCGGCGCTCCCGAATTTGCCGAGTTCTAACGACGACGGCCGGCGTGCTTTTGGATGAATCCCAAGCGC
>USJQ01000155.1 GCA_900554985.1 uncultured Collinsella sp.
GCCCAGGAAGTAGAAGGGCACGAGCTGCTTGGTGAGCACCAGGCGGCCGAGCATGGCGAAGCCCATGGCAGGCAGGAAGTTGGCGGCAACGCCAAAGCCAGCAAGGACAAAGGGCGGGATGAAGTCGAGCAGGCCCTGGATGGCGTCAGCACCCAGATAGAACGACAGCGAGCACAGCAGGAACGCCATGATGATACCGGTCAAACCGATCAGGAAGTGCATCGCATAGACACCCTTAAGGTTGCCCTGGCCGGAGTAGACATCAGCGCGGTCGACCAGGATCGGCAGGGCGGCGTTAAGGATGTTCTTGATGGCAAGGCACAGCGTGGCGATGGGCATGGCAAGCGCGATGGCTGCCTCGGTGCTCTGGCCCAGCTGGATAGCGAAGGCGCAGGCGAGCACGCCGCCGATCGTCTCATCAGGCGGCACGTAGGCGCCGATGGAGATCGAGCCCATGAACAGCAGCTCCAGACTCGCACCGATCGCGAGGCCGGACTGCAGGTCCCCCAGCACCAGGCCCACGAGCGGGCACAGGACGATGGGGCGGAACGCGTAGAGCGTACCGAGCTGGCAGTCGAACTTACCAAATGCGGCGATAAGTCCGATGAGGATTGCTTGGGTAAGCATACATCCCCCTTTCCATATAGGACACTACGAAGAGCTCAGACTCTTCGAAATTGAACGCCTAGAGCACGCTGGCGCAGTCGACCTTGGGGTCATCGGCCAGAGGTCGAATCTCGACCTCAATGCCACGATCCAGCATCTCGCGCACATCGGCTTCCTCGGCCGCGGTCAGGAAGATCTGACGAGAGACCTGACGAGCGTCGGGACGCTTCTCGTCCTTGGGCTTGGTGTTGCCCAGGTTGACCGACTTGATCTGCGGGCAGCCCTCAACAAGCTGCTTTGCCTCAGCGATAGTGGCGACGCAGATGATCATCTTGTACTTGTCGGTCACGCCCGAGTTGATAGCTTCGATTGCATGCTCCATATCTTTGATGACGAGCTTGCAGCCGGCAGGCTTGCCCATCTTGAGCGTCGTCTTCCACACCGGGTCGTTAGCGACCTTATCGCCCACGCAGAAGATGCAGTTGGAGCCAAGGCCCTGAACCCAGGAAACTGCGACCTGGCCATGAAGCAGGCGATGGTCAACGCGAAGTAGCTGAATCATAATGTGGCCCCCCAAAGGTCTTGTGCCGTCATACGGCGTGTCAGTAGGTGCTGCGGATTAGAACTCTTCCTCCTCCTCGTCATCGACCAAAAGATCGTTGACAAACTTCACGCGCGTATCGTCCGCAGCGACGATGGCGCGAATCGTCTCCTCAACCGGCGCCGACTCGTCAGAGAACAGCAGCTGGATGAGCAGAGGAAGGTTCATGTTGGTAACGAGGTACGTGCGGGGACGCGTCTGGACGATCTTGGTGAACTCGTTGTTAACGCTACCGCCAAAGAGGTCGGTGCAGACAACGACATCATCGTCGGCAGACATGCCTGCCAGCAGTTTTTGGGCCTCCTCGGCCACGTCCATGCGGCCATCGACGAACATCGAAAGATCGTGGACGTTGTCGCGAGCGCCCGAGAGCAGCTCGACGCTCTCCTTGATGCCGGTGGCGAAGTGCGCATGGCTGGCGATGATGTACTGTCTCATTCTGTGTTCCTCTCAATAGCCCGGCACGTTCCCGCACCCGTTTTCTTTAGTAGTCGAACTGGTGATAGTAGCGACGATACTTAAGGTTGTGCTTGGTGACCGTCTCGTAGTAGCGAGCCAGGCGGTCGGTCACGAGCACCGTCAGAATCCACGGGGAGACGATGACGCGGAACTCGTCGTCAAGGCCGGGGATGGCGAACTCGGCGGTGTCGATGATGTTGATGTCGGTGTCGCCGGTCACGCCGCGGTTGAGGAACGCGCGGACGCGCTCGTCGAGCTTGCGGTTCTCGTCCTCGCCCATGAACAGGAACACGGGGACGCCGGGCTCCACGAGCTCGAGGGTGCCGTGGAAGAAGTCGGCCGAGGTGATGTAGCGGGTGCGCTTCCACTGCATCTCCTCGAGGATGCACATCGAGAACAGGATGGTCTCGCCCCACAGGGCGCCGGAGCCGATGAACATGGTGTAGGGGGCCAGGGCGTACTTCTTGGCGAGCTCCTCGGCGCGCGGCTCGAAGCTCTTGCGGATGTCGACCAGGTGGGTCCAAACATCCTTGGTCTGCTCGATGAACTTATCGAACTGCGGGAAGCAGCCACGGCGATTGAGCAGGCGCAGGCCGAAGCAGTCGGCGAGGTAGTAGCCCTTCTCGCAGCCGCCCGAACCATGGTCAGAAGCCATGGCGACGCAGTTCTCGGCGCCGACAGCCTGGCCGATGGGGCCCTCGGGCTTGGTCATGGCGTAGACGCGCACGCCCATGCCCTTCATCTTCTTGACGGCCTCGAGGACCTCGGGGGTGGTGCCGGACTCGGAGGCGGTGAGCACGACGGACTTCTCGGTCATGCGCTTGTGGCCCATGACGTTCCACTCGGCGGCGTGGATCAGGTAGACCTCGAGGTCGCGGTCGCCGAACTTGTTCATGAGGTACTCGAGCTGCATGAGCTCGTCCCAGGTGCCGCCGACGCCCATCAGGAACACGGCGTCGTAGCCCTCGTCGGCGACCTTGTCGGCGAGCGCGGTCATCTTCTTGCCGGTCTCGTAGAGCGCCTTGCCGTCCTCGAGATAGCCCTCCTGGTCGAAATGCATGATCTCGATCTTCTCGGTTTCCTTCATTTGTCTCTCCTTTCTGGGGTTGTTTCCACATCCCCCATGCCAACGGGCATCAAAACCCGCTTACATTCCGTAACACTCGGCCGCTTTGGCCTTAAGCGCATTGACTGACTCTTCGTAGCCCTCTGCCTTGACCTCCATTTGCTTGGAGACAGCATCGAGATACGGGTGCACGTCCCATGACTTCAGACGCTCGGCTATCATGGCCGCAATCGTCTGGAAGAACACAAGATTGGGAATTGCGCTGAGCAGCGGCGCCACCTGAGGCACCGCAACCTCGTGAGCCCTACCCTTGGGATGGGCCGTGAGCAGCACCGTTTTTGTCGTAACGTTCGATAGCGCATCAGCGATATTCGCAAGACGCTCCGACCCCTGCGGATCGTCGACGATAAACACCAGATAGCCCGGAACGATCTGCATCTCGGGACCGTGGACGAACTCCTCGCCTTCGTGATGCATGGCAGGAATCTTGATGGTCTCGCTCAGCTTGAGGGCCGCCTCTTCGGCAACGCCATAGTTGGGGCCGTTGCCGACGACCATGGCGGGCGTGTGCTCAGAAAGCTCGAGCATGTGGTCTTGGACATATGCCTCGGCGGTCTTGCACATCACGGCATTGGCCTGGATAGCCTCACGCAGGTCGTCAAGACGCTGGGCAACGCCCTTGGCGTCAATCGTTCCGCGCGCCTGACCGCCGTAAATACCAAAGAGCACCAAGTACTCAACGAGCACCTCGACGCCCAGAGTCACAAAGTCCACCGACTCGACGCCCACACCGTAGTCAAGAACGATGTCAGCGTGTTCCTTGATGGGTGCCTCGACGTTTGCCGTGAGCGCAACTGCAGCCATATCGTGTGCGCGCATGTAATCGAGCGCCGCAATCGTATTGGTCGAATAGCCACTCTGCGAAACGGCAATGTTGAGCACATGCTGCGGATAGGTGTGTTCAAAATCGACGAAGGCCTCGGGCGTCACAACGGACACCTGCATTTGCAGGGCATCTTGCAGGTAATCGCGGGCGCAATCGGCGGCATGGCGCGACGAACCCGAAGCAACGATGCGCAGCGCGTCAAAAGAACCGGACTGGAAAATATCAACGAGCTGCGCTACCAGCTCAGACGAACGCTCGAGGTTCTCCCCCATACGCACATGGGCAAGCTGAACGTAATCGAGCATCTTCATCGTCTCACCTCGTAACAAATCATTAGTATTTGATACCAATCACAGTTACAGGTTAC
>USJQ01000156.1 GCA_900554985.1 uncultured Collinsella sp.
GGCATTTGGGCTGCCGATAAGCTGGAGACTTATTGGGGAGAAGATCCTTCGCGTGTGGTAGTAGATGAGATGGTGGGCGCGCGCGCTCATTAGCGGCCGCTACCTCATGTCGCTCGAAGCCGCGAATCGCAGCTTGGACTTTGCGCCCAACGACCCCGCTGGTGTCCGCCACACCGCAATGCTCGCCATGGCAAAGCTCGAATACCCCGCTGAGGAGCTCAAGCGCTTTCGCTCTGCCCACTCCGTCCCCTATCTCGCCAACACGCCGCTGCGCCGTCGTCCCAAGGATGCAGAACGCGACTTGGACCCGTGGACGCTCATCGCGCTGATGAGCGCTGCCTGGCGCGAGCTGGATTACGAGGGCGCCGAACACTACCTGCGCATCCTTGCGCGCTCGTGCCCGCACGCAGCCGAGGCGCTCTACTTCCAAACCGAGTTTCCTGATGGCGTCTATGCCCGCGTCAACGTGGGCGTGGGCTCCACCGATGAGCTTGTCCTTGCCCTGTCCGAGGCGACGCCGGTGCTGCAGGAGGGCCTGGGCGCTCCCGACAACGCCAGCTTTGCCGCCTGGGTCGCCACCAACGACATCGTGCGTTCCCAGATCGACGAGCGCATCCTACGCGCAGCCGAGCAGGGGCTTCCATTTAAGGGAGGGGACCTCTAATGGATCCGAGCGTCTACATCCCCGCCTTCTTGGAGCGCACCTATCTGGCGTCGCACCCCGAGCTCACCGATGCAGCACGCGAGCTTGTCCATAACGACATTAGCGCGAATCCCCAAAAGTATGCGCAGTCCGAGCATGCCCAGGCGCTGCTGTCCTATGCCGGTGTTCATCGCCACCTGCTCGACGAGCTCCATCGCATTGAGGACATGGGCAGCGACGAGGAGTTCGAGCAGACGCGCAATCGCCTATTCGACGACATGCGCGATGAGCTGCTCAAGATCATCCGTATTGATGCGCTTGCCGTCGATGCCCAGTTGCTCGCCATCATTTTGGCGGACACGCCCGTCGATGCCTGCCTGGGCGACCTGATGAAGCTCGAGGCGAGCACGGCCGACTACCTGCAACAGAGCGTGCCCGGGTTTGATATGGAGGCCCCGCACTATTGGGCCAATAATGTTTTGGCCGACGGTGTCACCGCAGCAGACCTCACCGTAAGCGAGCCGGCGCTTATCGGGTGGCTCCACACGCTCGAGGCCATCTCGCAGCTGTGCATGGCGAGCGCCCGCTACCGCGCTGCTGCCAACTACGCCCGCCGCGTCCTTAAGGCGGAGGGCTATCCCACCCGGGCCGCCGGCACCGTGTTGTTTGCCCTCGCCCGCTTGGAAGACCAGGACGGCTTTTTTGCCCTAGCCCACCAGCTCGAGGAACAGGTGGGAGCCGATGCACTCGAGAACTCCCCCTGGTACCTGCTCGCCCGCACGATCTTGCTGTTCAAAACGAACAAGATGCGCCCGGCGACGCGCGCGCTGCGTGAGTTCGCTAACCGTTGCGAGGGCGGCGCGTTCTTCTTGCTGAACCCCATGTACCAGACGCCGTATCTTCCCTGCCGACCCGAGCCGCGCGACCCCTGGGACCTCTCGCACCAGGCGGTTTGGGAAGCCGACGGTATTATCTCGGACACCCCCGACTTTGCCCCCTGGGCCAACGCCTGCGAAGATGTATCGCAGCTTGCCCAGGAATTTGCGCGCCGCTACGGCTTTTAGCGACGCGATCGCCCCGACCATGTCATCTATGTTAGGAACGGCTTCATGAACCTCCGCTCATCTCTCGCCTGCACCTCGAGCGATATCGCCCGCTGGGGACTGCGCTCTGTCCTCAAACGCCAGGGTGGCGTGCTTCCCGGCCGCATCGCCATGAAGATCGACCCCGAGCTGCTAAGCGACCTCGCGAGCCTGGTCGACCGCAGCGTGGTGATCACCGGTACTAATGGCAAGACCACCACCTCCAACCTCATCGCCGACGCCGTTGCCGCCAGCGGCGCCACCGTGGTATGCAACCGCGCCGGCAACAACATGGAGCCGGGCGTGGTGGGCGCACTGCTCGAGGCGCGCAGCGGCCTCAAGCGAGCCGGCGGCGGCAAGCGCGTGGGCGTTTTTGAATGCGATGAGCTCTACACCGTGCGCGTCCTACCCAAGCTCAAGCCGACGTACTTCGTGCTGCTCAACCTGTTCCGTGACCAGCTGGATCGCTATGGCGAGATCGATCACACCCAGGAGGTCATCGCCCACGCGTTGGAGCTTTCGCCGACAACAACGCTCATCTACAACGCCGACGACCCGCTGTGTGCCGCGATCGCCGCGCGCGTTCCCAACACGAGCATCGCCTTTGGCATCGACGGTGCCGCGGGCACCGAGTCCGATCGCATTAGCGACTCGCGTTTTTGCTCACAGTGCAACGCGCCGCTGGAGTACGACTATGTGCAGTACGGCCAGCTCGGCGCCTATCATTGCCCCTCGTGCGGCTGGGCCCGCCCTGGGCTTGTCCATCGCGTGACGGGCGTGGAGCTCGGCTGCGACGGCTACGGCTTTGACCTGGTCTTTGGATCTGCGCCCGACGCGGCTGCCGTACACATCGCCACGCGCTACAACGGCCTGTATATGGTCTACAACGTAGCCGCAGCCTTCTTTGCCGCCCACGAGCTGGGCGTGGACACCGCACGCCTGCAGCCCACGCTCGACGCCTACGTGCCGGCAGGTGGTCGCATGGGCCGTTGGAATATCGCCGGCCGAACCGTCGAGGCCAACCTGGCCAAGAATCCCGTAGGCTTCGATCGCCAGATTCAGTCCATCAAGACGGCAGGTGGCAGACTCTGCGCTTTCTTCCTCAACGACAACGACGCCGACGGCCACGATGTATCGTGGATCTACGACGTCGACTTTGAGCGCATCGCCGACACGCCGGGTCTTGTCGCCTTTGCCGGCGGCACGCGCGCGCACGACATGCAGGTGCGCCTCAAGTACGCCGGCATCGATGCCGCGATTATCTCGGACGTCGCGCCGGCAATTGGCGCCGTGGCAGACGAGGCCGCCGATGACACCTTCTACGCCGTCGCCAACTACACGGCCTTCCCGCCGCTGGTCAAAGAACTCGACGGGCTGAAGGGTGCCGATGCAGCCACGGTTGCTGCCCGCGCCGCAGTCCGTGCCGACGGCAGCGCTCTTCCTGTCGGTATCGCGCCAGTCGAGCTCTCGCGCCCGCTGCGCATCGTCTACCTGTATCCCGATGCCCTCAACCTCTATGGCGACGGCGGCAACGTCATCGCCCTCGAGCGCCGCTGCGCCTGGCGCGGCATCCCCGTTCGCGTGGATGAGGTCCGCATGGGCGAGGTGCTCGATCTGCATGATGCCGATATCGTCATGATGGGCGGCGGATCCGATCGCGACCAGCTAGCCGTGGCACACGAGCTGCTCGCCCAAAAAGACAAGGTCGCAGCCTATGTTGAGGACGGCGGTTCGCTGCTCGCCATCTGCGGCAGCTATCAGCTGCTCGGCCGTTCGTACTATATGGGCGAAAATCGCATCGAGGGCCTGGGCGTCATTGCCGCCGAGACCGTACGCGGCTCCGACCGCCTGATCGGCAACGTCGCCGTCAAGACCGACCTGGCACCCGAGCCCTTTGTGGGATTCGAGAACCACGGTGGCCGCACGCTTTTGGACGCCGATGCCACGCCGCTCGGAACGTCCGTCGTCACGGGCACCGGCAACAACGGCGACGATGGCTTTGAGGGTCTCATCTACAAGGGTGTCATCGGCACGTACCTGCATGGCCCGGCGCTGCCCAAGAACCCCGAACTCGCCGACTGGCTCATCGCGCACGCCCTCGAGCGCCGTGGCGACACACAGGCCGCCGCCCTGCTGCCGCTCAAGCCCCTCGACGACACCTACGAGCACGCCGCGATGCCATCGACGCCTTTAAGAAATCAGTGAAAGAAGGATTGGCGGAAGACGCCCAAAAAGGCGGTGA
>USJQ01000157.1 GCA_900554985.1 uncultured Collinsella sp.
TTCCGTGGTCGGCATGCTCTGCCTAAACCCGAAAAATCATCGTGACTAAACCCGCAACAACTAATTGAACACAAACAATGTGGCTGTTCTGCTCGGCGCGCTGCGACGTGCCCGTGTATGTATTCGAATACCACGAGACCCGCAGGAAGGGCGTTGCCCAGGAGTTTCTTGCGGGCTGGTCCGGCACGCTTACCACCGACGGCTACAAACCCTACTTCAATCTCGGCAACCCCAACATCGCCAACACGGCGTGCCTCGTCCACGTGCGCCGCTACTTCGCCCAAATCGTGAAGATCGCCGGCGGCGGCGCCAAGGCGGCGTCTGCGGCCAGCGTTGCGCTCGAGGCAAGGCGCAGGATCGACGCCATGTTTCAAGGTCGACTCCAAGTTCGACGACATGGAGCCGGGTGCCAGGAAGGCCGCCCGCGACGCGGAGCTCCGCCCGCTCATGGAGGACTTCGGGGGGATGGGCGCGGGCCAGCTTCCCCTAGCCTCGCCGAAGCTGGCGCTGCACCGTGCGCTGCAGTACGCCGTGGAGTTCTGGCCCTACGTCATGAACGTGCTCGAAGACGGGCACCTGGAGCTCTCGAACAACGTCGCCGAGCAGGCCCAGCGAATCTTCGTCGTAGGGCGCAAGAACTGGCTCTTCAGCGATGCGCCACGCGGCGCGCGGGCGTCTGCGGCGATATACAGCGTCACCACCACGGCCAAGGCCAACGGGCTCAATCCCAGGCTTTACGTCGAGTGGCTGCTGACCGAGATGCCCAACGCCGGCGAGCTCACCGATGAGGTTGTGGACTCGTTCCTGCCATGGTCGGATAGGGTGCCTGAGTCCTGCAAGCTCGACCCAGCCGCTGCCGAGAAGGCCAAAGAGATGCCTGACGACTTCATAATTAACATCGACCCCGATGCGTTCGACGACGAGATGGCGAACAACGCCGAGGAGGGCCTGTAGCGACATAGCGGCCTAAGGCATACCGCAACGCAAAGATGGAAACGTCCAGGACTTTTCCATCCGTATGCCGGAATGGCCCTGGACGTTTCCTGCTACGCGGTCATTTTGACGCTTACGCTCTAATGCCTCCACCGCTTGTCGCGGGCGGGGTAGACGATCCAGGCGGATGCGTAGCTTGCGATAAGGCAGACAATGACGCAGACGATGCTTGTCTGGAACCCGAATGAGTCATTGATAACGCCCCAGATTACGCTTGCGAAGCCAATGCCGATGTCATTGGCGAGCAGGAACAGGGCGTTTGCGGCGCCCCAGCGCTCTGGCGGGGTGTTCTTTACCGCTACGCTTTGATTAAGTGGCAGGCTTATGCCAGTGGCGAGACCATAGAAGATTCCGGACGCCAGGAAGACAGGTTCCCCGTACGGTGCGGCAAGTAGCATAAGGCAGCAGAGGATGCCGCACGCGACGGCTCCGGTCATTGTTTTGATTGCAGGTACGGTGTCCATGAAATGCTTTGAAATCATGCGAATGATAATCATGCTTACCGCGCTGATGGTGTAGAAGAGACCGGCGTGGGTATAGCCGAGAGTAGTACCGTACAGACCGGCAAAGAAGACGCCAAAGCCAAAAGTGGGGCACATGATCATCTGTGGGATGGCGCCAGGCAATGCGCGCGGCTCGAAGATGTTGAATGAGTCACGCAGGGTTCTCTTGGACACCTGGTCGCCTTCAGGACACTTTTCACTGTTAATTGTTTCGGATGTAGTTACTGTGGTGGAGCTGGGTGCCTGCCCGTCTTTTGAGTCGAGTTCGAGCCGGGTTTCCATTTTGATTCGGTATGCGCTGGAGCTTGGCAGAGTTTGCCATTTACTTTCATAGCGTGCGTTGAGGGCGATTACAAGCCCTGCAAACCCAACCAGGGCAAGGCCGACATAGAGGTTCGTTGAGGGATCGGTTCCTACTAGGTAAAGTGCGAAGGCTGGGCCGATGCTCATGGCGATAGCCTGTCCGAGGCCGTGGTATCCAATGCCTTCGCCGAGCCGTTCTTGCGGTAAGACGCTTGCTGCGGCGGTCGAGGCTGCTGTTGTTGCTGCGCCAAAGCCCACGCCTTGCAGCAAACGGCTGATTGTGAAGAGGGGATGCCCTGAACGACAGCGGACAGTGCTGTTCCTGCTATGAGGATAGCGATGCCGGCGATGATAACGAGTGAGCACTTGCCGTTGTCGATAACAGGGCCGACGAACAGTCGTGCTAACGCGGCGGCAATGGAGAAGACGAGTGCAAGTACGCCGGCAAGGCTCGCACCGTAACCTTGGCCTGCCAGGAAGACGCTGGTTCCACTGTTGAGTCCTTGGCCCATGACGAAGCAACAGAAGGTCAGCGCGATGATAAGCACGAAAATAAGCGACCACAGCTTCGGATGGTCGTCCTTACCGATATTTGGCATGAGAACCCTCCTATGATTCCAATACCCGTATTCTACGTCTGCAAAAAGTGAGATGTAAGCGCCAAAATGACCGCGTCTTAACAACCCGCTGGGCTTGAGGCAGAATCATCGCATCGACTTATCCTGGAAACTGCCTGACGAAGGCGACAGGATGCTTGTCAGCAAGGCGGCAAATCTTAACGAGAGCCAAATCCAAGAGCTTGCAAATCTTCAGCGAGGCGTTGCAGCAATATATCAGAACGAATGGACCGAACCTGTCCTCTGTCACATCGAACCGCATGAACGCGGCCTAGAGTACTCGCCAACACAGAGCAAGCACAGCGCGAAGGACAAGGTTTCTTCTGAAGAGCTTCGCCATCTCAACTCTTGTGTGCTTAATCCGTTCAAGCTCGATGAGCCAAGGGAATACAACTTCTGCGACTGTGTGCACAAGATGGACATACCTGACTCCATGAAGGCACGCTTGATTGAGATGGCAGGGACTCCTCTGTCCTCGAGGAAGCCACTGTTTGAATGGTGTGCTTATAGGTATTTCAATATTGGACGCATCCTCGACGACGCCAGGGATTTATCTGCCGACAGCCTCAAAGAGAGGCTTTGCTCCCATCTGCTTTCAAGCTGGAAATTCGAAGATGACTCCTCACCCGAAAGCTGGGGACCAATCCAATACCTGTTCATTCAGTCGATGTTTAACGCTCATCTCAACGAGCTGAGAAAGAGGGGTACCGGCATCGAGACAACGGAAAAGGCCTCAGCACTCGCCGAAGTATCAGCGGTCTTATCTCAAACAAGGCCGGTGATCTAAATGGCGTTTGAAAATATAGAGCAATTAATGCCGGATACGACCGAAACGAGATTGGCCTTCGAGGAGGCGCAACGCACCGTTGCTGATTGTGCAGATGCCGCATGGCGGGATATTTCTTCCGGCGATGTCCTAACCGCGAGCATTTCAACAGTTCAAGAAGCCGCAGATGACGCCTGGAAAGCATGCGAGCCAACACTCAACGCTGCAGGCGAAACTGTCCGCGATGGCGCAAGGAACGGAGCTTATCTTGGCGGCAGGTTCGTACTTGGAGTTGCCGACGTTGGAGAAAACGCATATGTCGGTGTTCAATCGAATATTGAACTACTGGCCGAAGACGAAGAAGCAGCGGTGAAAACCGCGCAAACACACGCTGTTGACGATGCAGCCAACGCCTGGGGCGACTTCATGGAAGCCGATGAGCAGATACGGGAAATCGGAGACTATGTCGAAACTGGAGGCGAAATCGCCACTGAAGTTGCGCTTGGTGCCGTAGCCGTCACCGCTTCTGCCCCTGCAGCACTCGCTGCTGGGGCTGTACTCGTTCTTGACGAAATGGGAAAGAGCTTGGAAGCCGGCGCTACGTTCGTCGGTTACAGGATAGCAAGTGATGTCTTCACACTCGTTGAGATTATGAACTATGGCTGCATTTCTGCTGCCCGGACACACTACAGCATGGCGAACACCATGCGCTACCAGTAACCTTGTCAAAATATTGACGTTTTCTTTATTGCTATACATTTCA
>USJQ01000158.1 GCA_900554985.1 uncultured Collinsella sp.
GGTCCTCGGGCTCATAGTATTCATGGATGCCGGAGAGGATGGTGCGGTCGGTACCGGTACCGTCGTCGAGCGTAAAGTTCAGCAGCTTCTTGGACTTCTTGACGGCCTCGCATGCCTTGACCTTCACGGCGCGGAAGTCGCTCTTGGAGAAGGTATCAAAGTCGACGAGCTCCTCAAACAGCGGCTCGACGGCAATCTTGGAATAATCAACCGTGGGCTTAAGCGGCTTGACGAAGGGGCTCGCGGCGTTGCCGGCCTCGGCGGCCTTGGCAGCAGCGGCACCGGACTGGAAACCCATCGTGGGGAACAGCAGCACGTCGCGGATGGAAGCCTGGTTGGTGAGCAGCATGACCACGCGGTCGATACCGATGCCGATGCCACCCGCGGGAGGCATACCGTACTCGAGGGCACGCACGTAATCCTCGTCGTACTCCATGGCCTCATCGTCGCCGCCGGCCTTCTCGGCCATCTGGGCAGCGAAGCGCTCGGCCTGGTCGACCGGGTCGTTGAGCTCGGAGAACGCGTTCGCGTACTCGTGACCGGCGATGACCAGCTCAAAGCGGTGGGTCAGGCGCGGATCATCCTCAAAGCGCTTGGCAAGCGGGCTAACCTCGATGGGGTAATCGCACACGAAGGTGGGGTTGACGATGGTGTCCTCGCCCAGCTCGTCATAGATCTCGGCGATGATCTTGCCGGCGGTCCACTCGGGCTTAATCTCCAGGCCCTTCTCGCGTGCGGCGGCAGCAAGCTCCTCAACCGGCGTGTCGATGGTGACCTGCTTACCAATCACGTCAGAGACGATATCGGTCATGGAACGGCTTGCCCACTCACCAGAAAGGTCGATGGTCTGGCCCTGGTACTCAATAACCTCGGGGTTGCCGATAGCCTTGTTAGCGGCCTTAATGACACCCTGGGCGAGCGCCTTCATGCCCTCGAGATCGGAGAAGGCGCGGTAGGCCTCCATCGTGGTGAACTCGGGGTTATGGGTAAGGTCCATACCCTCGTTGCGGAAGATGCGGCCGATCTCGAAAACGCGCTCAAAGCCGCCGACGATGCAGCGCTTGAGGTGCAGCTCGGTGGCGATACGCAGGTAGCACTCCTGATCGAGCGCGTTGAAGTGCGTGATGAACGGCTTGGCAGTAGCTCCGCCCTGGATGGTCTGCAGGATAGGAGTCTCGACCTCCATGTAGCCATCGGACTCCATAAAGCGGCGGAACGGGGAGAGGATCTGCGAGCGCTTGCGGAAGGTCTCGCGAACGTCGTCGTGGGCGATCAAGTCGACATAACGCTGACGATAGCGGGTCTCCTTGTCGGAGAGACCGTGGAACTTCTCGGGCAGCGGGCGAACGGCCTTGGACAGCAGCGTCGCGCTCTTGGGGGCAACGGAAAGCTGACCACGCTTGGTACGCACGACCACGCCGGTCACGCCCAGGATATCGCCCAGGTCGAGGGCCTTGAGCGTATTCCAGGCGGCCTCGTCCATATCGTTGATGCGGCAGAACAGCTGGATCTCGCCGGTCGCGTCGCGCACGACGATGAACATGATCTTGCCCTGACCGCGCTTGGCGACCACACGGCCGCCGATCTTCACGACGTCCTCGGTGTCCTCGCCATCGGTGAGCTCGGCGTACTTAGTCTCAATGTCGACGACGTAGTCCTCAATCTCGGAGTGCTCGGGATAGGGGTTCTGGCCCGCCTCGAACAGGGCGGCGCGCTTGGCCAGGCGCGTGGCGCGCTCGTCGTTGAGCGTCGATGCCTGCTCGGCGGCGTTCTGGTTCTCTGCCATAGTTAGCTCCTCAAACTAAAACGCTCCCCAGGATTCGGTCCCAGGGAGCGAAAACATACCTTTACGCGGGACCGTGGTCTAGCGTGCGATCTTGGCGATGGTGTAGACGCGGGTCTTGCCCGAAGGCGTAACGACCTCGACGGAGTCGCCCTCGCCGTGACCGATGATAGCGTGGCCGACCGGAGACTCGTTGGAGATCTTGTGCTCGAGCGAGTTGGTCTCGGTGGTACCGACGAGCGTGACTTCCATGACCTCACCGTTGGGATCGATCAGAGAAACGGTGGAACCGATGGAGACGGTCAGATCGCCCGTGGTGGCAGCAACCTGAGCGTTGGCGAGGATGGCCTGAATCTCGGCAATGCGAGCAGCATTCTGGGCCTGCTTGTCCTTGGCGGCGTCGTACTCGGAGTTCTCCGAAAGGTCGCCGAACGCGCGGGCTTCCTTGATGTCCTCGACGATCTCCTTGGCGTAATCGCCCTCACGCCAAGCGAGCTCCTCGACGAGCTTCTGGCGGCCCTCAGCGGTCAGTACGATCTGGCTTGCGTCCATACGGATATCTCCCCAACTATGATGTAACGATCAACTGTCAACAAAACGAAAAAGACCGGCTAGCCTGCGGGCAAGCCGGTCAGGTGCTCACCCCAAAGGGATGGGACTACTCTGCGTCCGCGTCGCTGTCCTCTGCCTTCTTTTGCTTGGCAGCAGCGAGCTTGGCCTCGAGCTCTGCGATCTCCTTGTCCTCCTTGGACTCCTCGACCACAACGTCCTCGGCCTGCTTGGTTTCGCCCTTATCGTCGCCCTCCATACCCTCGCGGATATTCTTGACGGTAGAGCCGAGGGACTTGCCGAGCTTCGGCAGGTTCTTAGGCCCGAAGATAATCAGGACAACAACGAGAATAATGATGAGCTCAGGAGCCCTCAGTCCAAACATGTAGACCTCCACAATACAGCGAGACAAGCTCGAATGAGTATACCGCGGGTGCCGCGGTATCACAACAATCGCTAAAAAAAGGGACCGCAAGAAGCGGTCCCTCCTCATGCTCTGGTCGGGTTGACTGGATTTGAACCAGCGACCCCTGCGTCCCGAACGCAGTGCTCTACCAAACTGAGCCACAACCCGTTAGCTCGACTATAGTAACAAAGATTTCCGTCGTGTGCTAGAGAAATTTTTACTTCTTTGGCACTTCGATGCGAACCGTGTTGGGAATGAGCTCCGTCGCGCAGGCCCACCAGCCGTTTTGCTGGGCAGCGTCGGCAAGCCTTTCGGCCGTGGCGGCGGTGTCGCAAATGGCAAACGAGCAGGCGCCCGATCCGCACACATCTACAGCAACGGTGCCGTCTTGTTTACGCAGCCAATCGAGAACCGTTTGTATCTGCGGCTCCATCTGTGCGGAAATGACACCCAGGTTGTTATGGATGAGCGCATATGCCGTCTCGGCATCACCAGCATGCAAGGCAGAAGCTATCGCGCCGGGCTTGTCTGCAGGCACCGGAGCCTCGTCAAAACGTCGATAGGCTTCAATTGTCGAAACGCTTGCCTCGCGCGGCTTGACCAACACGACGGGCGTTGCGGGCAGCGCGGGATACTCAGTTGCCAGCACGTCTCCCCCACCTACGTAGAACGCAGGGCTCGCGTGCAAAAAGAACGGGACGTCAGCACCAATACCCCGCGCAATGTCGTCGAGCGCGGGGTCGGTGCGATCAATTCCCCAGAGCTCCGCCAAGGCGACAATGCCCGCGGCCGCATCCGTCGAGGGGCCGCCCAAGCCGGCGCACAATGGAATGCGCTTCTCAATCGTCACGCAGATGTTTGCCTCGCGACCATAGCAACCGCAGCCCGATACGCCGTATTCTTTTGCATGGGAAAATCTGATGCCGGAACCGTCTGGACGGTCAGCGCCTGTGCCGGCGTAACCGTCACGGTATCGGAAAGACCGACAGCTGCCATCAGGGAATCGACCCTGTGGTAGCCGCGGTCATCGCGCTCGGTATGAACCCCCAGGTAGAGGTTAATCTTTGCCGGCGCGGTAAGGGTGAGGGACCGATCGGTCACCGCTAGTGCTCCTCGAGCTGGTTGCCGAGCGGGGTAAAGATATGCTCGCCGCTCTCGGGGTCAAACAGTTCGACCTGCCCGGTGAGGACATCGATATA
>USJQ01000159.1 GCA_900554985.1 uncultured Collinsella sp.
CACTCCCGAACCAACTTGCTTCAAACCGCAGCTACGACAGCGCGATACCGCCAAGCCAGCCCCAACGCACGCCAGAGCCAGTGCCATAGAAGCTAATAAACGAATCAAGCGACTTAGACGTAATGGCACCCTCGTTGCTCATAACGATACCGCCGCCAACATAGATACCCACATGACCGTAGATAAGGCCCGGAGCACCCGTGCCGCTGTGCGAGGAATCGGCCACGATCATGCCCACCTGTAGCGCCGAGCGGTCGGAGCTATAGCACCAGGCGTTGAACATGTCACACGCGTTGCCGCCAAAATAGCCCACGCCGGCGTTACGGAAGACATTGGTAACCCACGCCGCGCACCAGTTCTGACCCGGCGAAGGCGTGGAGTAGCACGCGTTGACGACGGCCTGCTGCTTGCCCGAGCCGGCATTCTGCTGCGGAGTTCCGGGCGCATACGATCCACCACCCGAACTCGAACCACCCGAGTAGGAATTGTTCTTGTTCGCGGCGGCAGCGGCAGCGGCGGCCTTCCTGGCAGCCTCCTCGGCCTGGGCGGCAGCGAGAATCTCGGAATCGCGCTGAGGCATGAGCTCCTTGACGTCGTCGGAAAGACCGTTCAGCACGGTCTGGACTTCTTGCTGCTTGGCCTGCATATCCTGCATCTGAGCCGTCTGCTGGTCCTTGAGCTTCTCTAAGTCGGCCTTCTGCGACTCGAGCTCGGTCTTTTGCGCATCGAGCTCTTCCTGGATGGTCTGAATGTCCTCGATGGCGTCGCGGTCGCTCTTGTTGATCTTCTCAACGTAATGCGCGTTGGCGACGAGTTCCTCAAACGAGCCAGAGGCCAGCAGCAGCGACAGGATGTTCGTGCCGCCGGACTTGTAGCTGGCGGCCACGCGATCGGAAAGGTCGTTGCGCTTCTTCTTGAGCTCGGCCTTCTTTTCATCGATCTGGGCCTGCGTGTCGTCAATCTTGCCTTGGACATTCTCGATGTCGTTGAGGGTCTGGGCGTTCTTGTTGGCCAGCGCCGCATACTCATTTGCGATGCTGTCGAGCTGGGCCTGAACCTCGTCGAGCTGGGCCTGGGCGGCATTCAGTTTATCGGTGGTTTCTTTGGAAGCCTCCGCCGCATGGGCGCGAGCGGGCAGGCCAAAAAGAACTGCCGCAGAAGCGGCGCCGAACAGGGCCTTGAGGGCAGTGCGGCGCGAGAGCTCCTGGGAAAGGATGGAATCGCTGTTTGGTGACATATGTACTCCGTTACATGTTTATTTATATGTCGCTCAACTCATACATATTAGCGTACATATGGCGCGTCCCAACGATTTCCACGAACGGCAGGAAACTACAAGGTCAGCGGCTCGTAAGCAAATGTCAAAGATCAGGTTATGCGTACGCAAGCTCTTCTGATGAGTACGTTAGCACAATCCTCTGCTTTTCCTACAGCGCACGATTTGGGCGTCCCTGCCTGCGCTATACTCCCCTGAAGAAGTGTTCCTGATTCGATAGGAGACTACATGTCCAAAGCACTCGACCCCAAAGACACCTGCGTCCTCGTTACCGGTGGCGCCGGTTTTATCGGCTCGCACACCGTCGTTCAGCTGCTCGAGGGTGGCTACCAGGTCGTCATCGTCGATGATCTCTCCAACTCCAGCGCCGTCGCCGTCGACCGCGTCAAGACCATCGTGGGCGACGAGGCCGCCAAGAACCTCACCTTCTACGAGGCCAACGTGCTCGACCGCGATGCGATGAACAAGATCTTCGATACCCATCAGATCGACCGCGTCATCCACTTTGCCGGCTTTAAGGCCGTCGGCGAGTCGGTGAGCAAGCCCGTCGAGTACTACCACAACAACATCGAGAACACCCTGGTGCTCATCGACGTCATGCGCAACCATGGCTGCAAGTCCATCATCTTCTCGAGCTCCTCGACCGTCTACGGCGACCCGGACAACCCGCCCGTCACCGAGGAGGATCCTAAGAAGCCCGCGACCAACCCCTATGGTTGGACCAAGTGGATGATCGAGCAGATCCTTATGGACGTCCACACTGCCGACCCCGAGTGGGACGTCGTGCTGCTCCGTTACTTCAACCCCATCGGCGCTCATCCGTCGGGCCTGATCGGCGAGGACCCTAAGGGCATCCCCAACAACCTGGTGCCCTATGTCGCCCAGGTCGCCGTGGGCAAGCTCGAGGCCGTTCAGGTCTTTGGCAACGACTACCCCACCCCCGACGGCACCGGCGTGCGCGACTACATCCACGTGTGCGATCTGGCCTCTGGTCACGTTGCCGCCCTTAACTGGATGAACGGCAAGACCGGCGTCGAGATCTTTAACCTGGGCACCGGCACCGGCACCTCGGTACTCGAGGTCGTCGCCGCCTTCTCCAAGGCTTGTGGCAAGGAGCTGCCCTACGTGATTCGCGAGCGCCGCGCCGGTGACATCGCTGCCAACTGGTGCGATGCCTCCAAGGCCGAGCGCATGATGGGCTGGAAGGCCCAGTACGACATCGCGGACATGTGCCGCGATAGCTGGAACTGGCAGAGCCACAACCCCAACGGCTTCGCCGACGCCGAGTAGCAAAAACCTACATACCGCTCTTGCCCCGATCTCACGTTGTGAGGTCGGGGCTTTTTCATGGCATGTAACCATTCGCCGAAAATCGACCAACTTTTTTATCTTGCCTGTACATGTTTAAACAACATGTTTTACAATAGGCGTATCGAATCAGGACATCGGAGGCGGACTGCACACCCATCGGCAGGCCGACCCCACAACAAGAAGGTTGGTGAGCGCATTCATGGAGCGTGCAAGCGGCGTCCTCATGCCCGTCTCATCTCTGCCCGGACCATACGGAATCGGCGGCTTTGGCTGGAATGCCTACGACTTCGTCGATTTTCTCGCCTTGTGCAAACAACATTACTGGCAGATTCTGCCCCTTACGACGACCAGCTATGGCGATTCGCCCTATCAGTCGTTCTCGGCCCGCGCAGGCAACCCCAACTTTATCGACTTTGCCGAGCTTATCGAGGCAGGGTATCTGGAGCAGCGCGATATCGATGGCGTGTACCTGGGTTCTGACCCCAGTAACGTCGACTACGGTGCCATCTTTGGCGGCCGCCGTCAGATTCTCGACCGCGCCGCCGAGCGCTTTGCTGCCGACAAGCCGGCCGATTTCGATGACTTTATCCAGGCCAACGAGGACTGGCTCATCCCCTACTGTGAGTTCATGACCGTCAAAGAGGAGTGCGGTCTCAAGGCGTTTTGGGAGTGGCCCGCGGAGCTCCGCACCCGCGGTGAGGCTTCCGCCAAGGTCTGCGCCGACCATCCGGCGCGTATGCTCTACCACCAGATGACGCAGTACTTCTTCGATCGCCAGTGGAACCGCCTCAAGGCCTATGCCAACGAGCGCGACATTCTCATCATCGGCGACCTGCCCATCTATGTCTCGCGTGACTCTGTCGAGATGTGGGCGACGCCTGAGCTCTTTAAGATCGACACCGCCGGCAATCCCGTGAGCGTCGCCGGCACGCCGCCCGACCAGTTCTCGGCCACCGGCCAGTACTGGGGCAACCCCATCTACGACTGGGACGCCATGGAGGCCGATGGCTTCTCCTGGTGGGAGGGCCGCATTCGCGCCGCCCTCGACATGTACGACGTCATCCGCCTGGATCACTTCCGCGGCTTCGAGGCCTATTGGGAGGTGCCGTTCTCCTCGCCCGATTCGTCCTACGGTTCGTGGACGCAGGGCCCCGGCCTCAAGTTCTTCAAGACGCTCGAGGAAAAGCTCGGCACGCTGCCCATCATCGCCGAGGACTTGGGCGAGCTGTTCCCCAGCGTGCGCAAGCTGCTGGCCGACAGTACCTTCCCGGGCATGAAGGTGCTGCAGTTTGCCTTCGGCGGCGGGGACAACGAGTATCTGCCCCATAACCACGTCAAAAACGG
>USJQ01000160.1 GCA_900554985.1 uncultured Collinsella sp.
AGCAAAAACCATGCGAGCGGGAACCGCGCACTCCACCAACTCCGTCGACGCACCGCCATCCACCGTAACGCCCTCAAAGGGCAGCACCTCAACGGCACGCGCAACGGGCGCAATCGCATCCGCCTCGGCCCGCATGCGCTCCAACACCGCCGCCGTCTGATCCAACACGCCGGCGCTGCGAATCAGGTACACCTCGCAGCCCGTGTCAACCTTACGCTTGCAATGCACGACGACGCGCTCCCCCGCCGCGGCATCCACCGGACAGGGCACCTGCGGCCAGCGCTTGGGCACATCGGGACGCGCGTCGGCACCCGGATAGAACCGAATCTCGAGCGTGTCACCCGCCGCCACGGCGGCATCGAGCTCAACGGTTACCTCTTCGTGGCCAACGGCCACCAGGCGTCCCCCGCGCACACCCTCGTAGATCGCACCCTCCAAGCTCATAAGCTCGGCACCCGAACGTCCTCGCAGGTACGCATCGGTAAACCCACGGTTAAACGACCTTCCCAGCTCGCGCTCGAGCTCTTCCACGGCACCGGGGTCCCACGCGCCGTCGCGCAGCATATCGAGTGCCCGGCGCCACACCCGCACCACGTTGAATACGTAATCAGGGTTCTTCATGCGCCCCTCGATCTTGAGCGACGCCACGCCGGCATCTACAAGCTCGGGCAGATGCGCAATACCCAGATAGTCACGCGGGCACAGCAGGCGATCTCCCTCGACGGCGACAACGCTCTGTCCAGCCTCGTCCACCAGGTCGTACGCCAAACGGCACGGCTGCGTGCAGTCGCCGCGCATCGCCGAGCGCCCACGCCGCAGGGCCGAGAACTCGCACGCCCCCGAATAGCCGATGCAAATCGCACCGTGGCAGAATACCTCGATGGGCACGCCCGTGGCACATAGCGCCGCAATCTCGTCGACCGTCAGCTCGCGTGCCGTCGTCACGCGCTCGACCCCAAGCTCATCGGCGGCAAGCCGCACGGCGCTCTCGCTATGAGCGCCCGCCTGCGTGGACAGGTGAATCTCGACCCCGGGAATCGCCGCGCGCAGCGCGCAGGCCAACCCGGCATCGGCGACAATCAGAGCATCGGCGCCCAACTCCAGCGCATGAGCTCCCAACGCCACCGCGTCGGACAACTCATCGTCAAACACGAACACGTTGAGCGTTACGTACACACGCACGCCATGGGCATGCGCCACGGCGCAGCCGCGCGCAAACTCGTCATCCGTAAAGCCATGGGCGCTCACACGGGCGTTAAAGCCGCCCAACCCCGCATAGATGGCATCGGCACCCGCGGCGATGGCCGCAAGCATCTGGTCGAGCCCGCCCGCCGGCGCCAGCAGCTCGGGTAGCGCCGCACCGGCAGCATCCAATCCAGTCTCGTATTGTCCGCTCGGCCCCATCGTCCGAATCGCCATCGACAAACTCCTTACCAAGGTATGCATTCACTCTGAAAAATGCCGTCTTCCAGCATACACGAGGCCTCGCGCGCCCCGTTTGGTTTATCGTGTAATAACTTATGTCCATCCTGCCCCGACGGCACATCCGCCGTCCGGCACGACATACCTGGAGGTCAATATATGGGTCCTCGCCAACGACAGGGACACAGCCGTTCAAAGACGCACGCCCTGCCCATAATCCTGCTCTCGTTTTTGGGCTTTCTGCTGATTGCGGGCGTGGCGTTTGGCATCGGCATGGTCGGCAACGTCAACCGCTGGCTGTCCGATCTGCCCGACTACACCGACGCCAACGCGTATCTGGTGAGCGAGCCCACCGAGATCGTCGACTGTAACGGCAACAAGATCGCGAGCTTCTACACGCAAAACCGCAAGTCCATCACCAAGGACGAGGTCTCCCCCTACGTGCTGCAGGGCACCGTTGACGTCGAGGACGAGCGCTTCTACGAGCACGGCGGTATCGACCTGTGGGGTATCGCGCGTGCTGCGGTGGCAACCCTCGGCGGCGGGCACGAAGGCGCCTCGACGATCACCCAGCAGCTTGTGCGCAACACCATCCTGCAGGAGGAGCAATTCGACTCGACCATTGAGCGTAAGGTGCGCGAGGCCTACATCGCCATCAAGATGGAGGACATGTACTCCAAAGACGAGATCCTCATGATGTACCTCAACACCATCTATTACGGCCACGGCGCCTACGGCATCGAGGCCGCAGCCGAGACCTATCTGTCCAAGAGCGCCGCCGACCTCACCCTGAGCGAGGCCGCGCTACTCATCGGCCTTCCCAACTCGCCTTCGCAGTACGACCCCACGGTCAATCCCGATCTGGCACTGTCTCGCCGCAACAAGGTTCTCGACAACATGCTGCGCCTGGGCCACATCACCCAGGAGGAGCACGATGCCGCACAGGCCGAGCCCATCACCCTCAATGTGACCGAAATCTCGGGCAGCGGCGTCGACGTATACTCGCAGCCCTACTTTGTCTCCTACGTCAAGCAGCTGCTGGAGCAGGAGGTCTCGACCGACGTGCTCTTTAAGGGCGGCCTGACCGTCAAGACCACCATCGACCCCACGATGCAGCAGGTGGCAGAGAATGCCGACCGCGAGCAGCTCGACACGCTCTCGCTTGACGGCCTGGACATGGGCATGGTCGTCGTCGACCCCAAGACCGGCTACATCAAGTGCATGGTGGGCGGCTACGACTACAACGCCGACGAGAACCACGTAAACCATGCCACGGCCAAGCGTCCCGTCGGCTCCACCTTTAAGGCCTTTACGCTGGCAACTGCCATCCAAAACGGCATGAACCCCAACGTCACCCTCAACTGCAACTCGCCGCTCAAGGCCAAGGGCACCACGACCGAGGTCCAAAATTACGCCAACCAGAGCTACGGCAACATCACGCTTAAGCAGGCGACGGCATACTCCTCCAACACCGGCTACATCCAGGTGGCGGAAGCCGTCGGCAACAGCAAGATCATCTCGCTCGTCAAAAAGCTCGGCATCGACCCCGCCAAGGACAACATCGAGGACGTTCCCGTCATGACGCTCGGCACCGGCTCGATCTCGCCACTCGAGATGGCCGCCGCCTACGCGACGTTTGCCAACGGCGGCTACTATCGCCAGCCGATCGCCATCACCGAGATTGATTCTCGTACCGGTTCGGTGCTGTACCAGCACACCGACAATCCCTCACAGGTGCTTACCGAGGGCGAGGCCGCCGCGGTCACCGATGTTCTGTCCGGCGTCATGAAGGGCAGCGGTACGGGTGCTGCCGGCGCCCTGAGTGTCAACCAGCCCTATGCCGGCAAGACGGGCACCACCGACAACACCACCAACCTTTGGTTCTGCGGCTATACCCCGCAGCTGGCGTGCGCCCTGTGGACCGGCTATTCCGCGGGCGAGATCCCCATCCAAAAGTACGGCACGGACCTGCTGGGCGACAGCACCAACCTGCCTGTCTTTAAGCGGTTTATGAACACCGTTCTGACCGGTACCGAGCGCGAGGAGTTTGCGACCGGAACGGCGCCCACCTACAAGAACAACAGCGTCTGGAAGTTCTACGGCACCAACAACACCAAGAAGTCGGAGAACGACGACAAGGACGAGGACGAAGAGGAAGAGGAAACCACCACAACATTTTTTAATGAGACGGCGACCACCGAGACCACGGGCGGCGACACCACCGGCGGCACCGGTACGACCGGTGGCTCGACGGGCAGCTCCACTGGTGGCTCGACCGGCGGCGATGGCGGCACGCCTACGCCTACGCCTACGCCCACTCCCGACCCCTCGCCCACGCCTGACGATACGGTCGGCTAAGAAGTACGCGACTAAAGCCAACAAGGCCCCGAGCAGCTTATTGAACTGCTCGGGGCCTTTTAGTTTGAAGCGACCTGGTGGGCGGTCTTTATACCGGCAAACAAAAAGGGGTACCGACCAACGTCGATGCCCCTTACAAGCCACTAT
>USJQ01000161.1 GCA_900554985.1 uncultured Collinsella sp.
GCGTGGGCGGCGTGCGCCTTGAGGACTACGGCGTGGTCACCGAGAACGGCTACGAGCCCTTCACCAAGACCCCGCACGACCTGCACGTTATCGACTGCTAGTCTACTTCGGTAGATAGTTTGGGGCGGGGCGTTCGGATCGATTCGGACGCCCCGCGTTCTCTTTTTATGCGCTCGCTGCAGGCGCCGTCTGCAAGTGTATAATTTCTGTCGTATGTAATTTGGACGCTTGTGCGTTCTGCCCATAACAAGAAAGGTCGCTATGCCTACCATTTCTACCGCCGACTTCAAGAACGGCCTCGGTCTCCGCATCAAGGACAAGGTCTACACCATCGTCGAGTTCCAGCATGTCAAGCCGGGCAAGGGCGGCGCGTTTGTGCGCTACAAGACCCGCGACATCAAGAGCGGCCGCGTCGTCGAGAACACCTGCAACGCCGGCACCAAGTTCGAGAGCGTCATGCTCACCACCCGTGAGTTCCAGTACCTCTACAACGATGGCACCGACTACATCTTCATGGACAACGAGTCCTATGAGCAGGTTCCCGTTCCCGAGGACATGGTGGGCGAGAACTCCAAGTGGAGAACGACATCTGCCAGCTGCTCTTCGCCGACGATGAGCTCATGGGCGTGACCCCGCCGATGTTCATCGAGACCACCATTGTCCAAACCGACCCGGGCTTTAAGGGCGACACCGTCCAGGGTTCCACCAAGCCGGCCACGATCGACACCGGCGCTGTCATCCAGGTCCCCATGTACCTCAACGAGGGCGAGGTCATCAAGGTTGACACCCGCGACGGCAAGTTCGTCTCCCGCGTCTAGCAACCAACTTCTCTAGGAGGACTCATGCCCCAGGAAATCAAGATTGACGGCATCGGCATTTCGCCCGATGTTCTGACCGCCATCGTCTCGCGCGCCGTGTCCGATGTCGAGGGCATCGCCTCCGTTGGCGTCAAGGACCTTGCCACTAATCTTGTCTCCATGATGCTCTCGTCCAAGGCCCCGGCTTCCGAGCCGGCGGTCGAGGCCGAGGTCGTTGGCGACAAGCTCGCACTCACCGTGCGTGTCGTGGTGTTCTTTGGCTATCCGTTCAAGAAACTCGCCGAGGCCGTTCGCGCCGCCGTGGTCGCCGCCATCGATGCTCAGGTGGGCGTCGAGGTCGAGCGCGTCGACGTTTGCATTGACGGCCTCGTTTTCCCCAAGGAGTAACCTTTGAGCCTTAAGGTTTATCGCGGGCGCACGCTTGCCCGCAGTCAGGCGCTGCAGCTGCTGTTTCAGGCCGAGGCCACGGACAGCCCGCTCGAGCGCGTCCTCGAGGGCGATTTCCTGATCTCGAAGGGCCCCCTCGACCCCTATGCGCTCGAGCTTTGCCGTGGTGCCTACGAGCATATCGATCGCATCGACTGTGCCCTGCGCGCCGTCGCCAAGAACTGGGATCTTATGCGCATGCCCGGCGCCGACCGCAACCTGCTGCGTATCGCCGTCTACGAGATGCGCTTCCTCACCGACGAGGAGGTCTCGGACGCCATCGTGATCAACGAGGCCGTCGAGCTTGCCAAGGCCTATGGCACCGATCAGTCCGCGTCGTTTGTCAACGGCGTGCTGGGCAAGATCGCTCGTAGCGAGGAGCTGCCGGGTGAGGATCTGTACCAGGAGCTGCTGGCCGAAGATCGCGCTCGCGAGGAGGCGCAGGCTGCCGAGGCGGCCGCCAAGGTCGCTGCCGCTCAGGCTGCCGCCGGTGTACTTGCCGAGGATGCGGACGCTGCTGAGGCCGTCGAGGCCGACTCCGTCGAGGAGTAGCCATGCCAGAGGGTTCCGTCCGCAACTTCGATGA
The DNA here is from genome assembly GCA_900554985.1 of uncultured Collinsella sp. Classification (GTDB taxonomy): domain Bacteria; phylum Actinomycetota; class Coriobacteriia; order Coriobacteriales; family Coriobacteriaceae; genus Collinsella. The sequence goes on from USJQ01000161.1 coordinate 1,831, forward strand.
GATCTCGGATCGCCTGGACCAGATCATCGCTACCGTTCGCTCCAAGGATACCTCCTTGGAGCGTTCGCTCGATCTGTTTGACGAGGCGATTGAGCTGGGCTCCCGCGCGGTCGATATGGTCGACAAGTTTGAGTTGACGCCGCGTGAGGCCGATAAGCTCGAACAGGAATACGATGAGGATGCGGCAAACGAATCCCAGGATAGCTAGGCCGCATCTCTGGATACGAATGGTTGATGGCATTCATGAAACGCGTGCGTCTTGATGACGAACTGATTTCACAGGGCATCTGCGCCGATCGCGCGGATGCCCTTCGCACTCTTATGGCCGGCTTGGTCTCGAGTGGCGGCGAGCGCTTGACTTCGCCGGGTCTTAAGGTGATGCCGGGGCTGCCGCTGCACGTGAAGGGGCGTATTCCCTATGTTGGCCGCGGCGGTCTTAAGCTCGAAGGCGCGCTTGATGCGTTTGGCATCAATCCGACGGGCCTTGCCTGTTTGGATGTGGGCTGCTCTACCGGCGGTTTTACCGATTGCCTGCTCAAGCGCGGAGCTGCGACTGTTGTCTCTGTGGACGTGGGTCGCGCCCAGTTCGATTGGTCGTTGCGTCAGGACGATCGCGTGACGCTGCATGAGCGCACAAACGTGACGCAGCTGCCTGAGCTTGGCTATGCCGGCGCCATCGACCTGGCTGTGTGTGATGTCTCGTTTACCAGCATCGCGAACATTATCGATGCGGTACTGGCGTGCCTGGCGCCTACGGGTGCATTCTGCACGCTCGTAAAGCCGCAGTTTGAGGCTCCGGCGGCGCTGGTGGGCGAGGGCGGCATTGTGACCGATCCCGCCGTGCGCCGCTATACGCTCGTGGCGGCGGTTGAGCTCTTTGCTGCCAAGGGGCTGTTCCCGGTCGATGTGTGCGTGTCGCCCATTCATGGTGCCAAGGGCAACGTTGAGTTTTTCCTGTACGGCACGAGATTTGAATCTGGCGACCGCTCGCAAGACGTGCTGCAATCCCAGGTATCGGTTTTGAGCGAGAAAGCTGCAACGCTATGAAGGTCTTTCTGGTTCCCAATTACTACAAGCAAGAGGCGGTCGAGAGCGGCCTGATGCTCGAGCTTTGGCTGACGCGCCAGGGCTATGAGGTCGCATGGGCTGCCGACCAGCGATCGAAGATTCAGAGCACGCCTGATATTGACGGCTCCGATCTGGTCATTACGCTCGGCGGTGACGGTACGTTGCTGCGCGCTGCCCGCATCCTCAACCATCGCGAGATTCCTATCCTCGGTCTTTCCTATGGTCACCTGGGCTTTTTAACTGCTGCGAGCCCCGAGGAGCGCGACATTCTGCAGGTCGTGAGCGACGCCCTTTCCGGCGAGCTGCACGTGAGCCGTCGCGCCACCATCGCCGCGGATATCGTGTCCGTGCGCGAAGACGGTACGAAGGATGTCGTGCGCACCTTCGCCCTCAACGACATGGCGCTTACCCGCGGTCCGCTGTCCGATATGGTCGAGTTCGACATCACGGTGTCGGGCCACCATATCGACCGACTGCGTGGCGACGGCGTGGTCGTGTCCACGGCGACTGGTTCTACGGGGTACGCGCTCAGTGCCGGTGGCCCCATCGTGAGCCCCGACTATACGGGTATGGTCTGCGTACCTATTGCGCCGCACACCATTCAGGCCCGTGCCTTCTTGACTTCGCCGAGTGATGTCGTCGAAATCTTTATGTCTGATGACCGTCCGAGCGTTCCGGCGATCGCTATCGATGGACAATTTATTACTTGCGATGGCACCGTTGAGAGCGTGGCGGTGCGTCGCGGGCCCGGTGATGTGCTGCTGCTGGATTACGGCCCCGAGAGCTTCTATAACTCGGTGAGCCGCGTATTCTACGGAGTCCGTCATGATCGATGAGCTGCAGGTTTCTAACATTGCGCTCATTCGCGAGGCGACGCTGCTGCCGAGTGCCGGCCTGACTGTCCTGACCGGCGAGACCGGTGCCGGCAAGACCGCGCTGCTCTCGGCCCTCAAGCTTATTTTGGGTGAGCGCGCGGATTCGTCTATGGTGCCCCAATGTTACCGCAGTTTGAAAGTCCAGGC
>USJQ01000162.1 GCA_900554985.1 uncultured Collinsella sp.
CGGAGGGCGGTGCGCTCACCCTTCTCCTGGATCGCTGGGTCGCCTCGTGTGCCGATGCCGATGAGTCTGCCGTCAATGCCCAACTGGCCCCGCTCGAGGAAATGGTCCACGGCTTCGACTTCGCCCGTATGCTCCGCCGCTACCGCGCGGCCGTATCCGAGGGCGACGAAGAAGCTATGAGCCGCGTGACCAAATGGATTCGTGGCGAGTACCGCACCAAGAGTGAGGCACGCGCCGAGCTGGGCTCCTCGACCATCATCAGCGATGACGACTGGTACGACTACGTTAAGCTCATTGCGCGCTTTTTGGTCTGCAGCGGCTACAAGGGCATGCTGGTGCTCATCGACGAGCTCGTGAATCTGTATAAGATTCCCAACGCCATCACACGCCAATACAACTACGAGAAGATCCTGACCATGTACAACGACACGCTCCAGGGCAAGGCGCAGTACCTGGGCATGATCATGGGCGGCACGCCAACCTCCATCGAAGACCGCCGCCGTGGCGTGTTCTCCTACGAGGCTCTGCGTAGCCGACTCGCTCAAGGCCGCTTTGCACGCGAGGATCTTAAGGACATGCTCGCGCCCATCATCCGCCTGCAGCCACTCACCTACGAGGAGTTGCTGGTGCTCATCGAAAAACTCATGCAGATCCATGCTGGCTACTTTGGCTGGACGCCCACGCTTACCGAGAACGACTTGGTAAACTTCCTCAAGATTGAGTTTGGCCGCGTGGGAGCCGACACGCATCTGACGCCGCGTGAAGTCATTCGTGACTTTATCGAGTTGCTCGACATCCTATGCCAAAACCCCGACGCCAACGTGGCCGAGCTGCTGCAAAGCGTCGGCGGCGACGCGCTGGCGCCGGCAGCCGCAACAGGCGACACCGATACCGCAGGCGGCGACCGTAACTTCGCCGAATTCACCATCTAACCTGCCAAAAAGGGACAGGTTTATTTTGGCAGGTTTTATCTGGGCAAACGCCGATATTGCAAGATATCGAGCCGTTGCCCGTTGCGTTGATCAGCCCGTTGTTGAGAGGAGGTCCCATGAACGCCTTTGACCGATATGCCCCGTTTATCCAGGATTTCATTTACTCCCACGATTGGGGGAGTCTGCGCTCCATCCAGGTTGCGGCGGCAGACGCCATCTTCAACACGCAAGACAATGTGCTCCTGACGGCATCCACGGCATCTGGCAAAACTGAGGCGGCCTTCTTTCCCATCCTGACCGAGTTTTGGGAGAACCCGCCCGCGAGCGTGGGCGCCCTCTACATTGGTCCCCTCAAAGCACTCATCAACGACCAGTTCGTTCGCCTCAACGATCTGTGCGAAGAGGCAGATATCCCCGTCTGGCACTGGCATGGCGATGTCTCACAATCACACAAGGCCAAACTCATCAAAAAGCCGAGCGGTATCCTACAGATTACGCCCGAATCACACGAGGCACTCCTGATCCACAAGCACATGGCAATCCCGCGTATGTTCTGCGACCTGCGCTATGTGGTCATCGACGAGGTCCACTCACTCATGCGCGGTGACCGCGGCGGGCAGACGCTCTGCCTTATTGAGCGCCTTTCGCGCATGGCGGGCGTGCAGCCCCGCCGTATTGGCCTTTCGGCCACCATCGGCGACCCCGAGCGTACGGGCGCTTTTCTCTCGCAGGGAACGGGGCGCAACTGCGTTATCCCCCGTTTTGAGGAACCGCGCCGCGTATGGCGCATCTCCATGGAGCACTTCTACAACTCGGGCCCCCAGGCACAGCAGCGAAGATTCACGAGCACAGGCCCGCAGGAAGCTGAGGTGCTCGCATGCGAGCGCATTGAGGCGGCAACGCCCGCGGCACTGCCCGTCAGCACCCAAGACATGCGCCATAGCGGACAGCTCACACAAGAGGAGCGCCGTCAACGTCGTGAGCGGGCACGGGGCAAGGCTGCCCCCAAGGACAGTCGCGCTTCCTCAGCCCCCGAGGGCGAAGTCGACATCCCGCAGGCAACCGAACAGGCACTGCTCAACCCCACCGACACCGCACCCGACAACGCCGACCCCGGCATGGGCTACATCTTTGAACATACCCGCGGCCGCAAGTGCCTGGTCTTTGCCAACTCGCGCGAGGAGGCAGAGGCCGTGTGCTCCATGTTGCGCAGCTACTGTGAAAACCGGCACGAGCCAGACCGCTTCCTTATCCATCATGGCAACCTCTCGGCATCGCTACGCGAGACCGCCGAGGAGCTCATGCGCGACGAGGAACAGGCGCAGACAACCGTCACCACCTCCACGCTGGAGCTCGGCATTGATATCGGTCGCCTGGAGCGCGCGTTCCAGATCGATGCACCGTTTACCGTCAGCTCCTTTTTGCAGCGCATGGGACGCACGGGACGCCGCGATCTTCCGCCCGAGATGTGGTTTGTCATGCGCGAGGAGGAGCCCGAGCCGCGCACGATGATGCCCGAGACCATTCCGTGGAAGCTCCTCCAGGGCATCGCGCTCGTACAACTCTATCGCGAGGAAAAATGGGTCGAGCCGCCCGAGCTCGATCGACTCCCCTACAGTCTGCTCTATCACCAGACCATGTCGACGCTTGCCAGCACCGGCGAACTCACGCCGGCAGAGCTTGCCCAGCGCGTACTCACGCTCAGCTATTTCCATCGCGTCTCGGCCGATGACTATCGCGTCTTGCTGCGTCACCTCATTACCAGCGACCATATTCAGTTCACCGAGGGCGGTGGGCTCATTGTGGGCCTCGCGGGCGAACGCATCATTAACAACTTTAAGTTCTACGCCGTGTTCCAGGATAACGAGGAGTTCACCATCCGCAGCGAGTCGGCCGAGCTGGGCACAATCGTCAATCCCCCACCGCCCGGTGAGCGCATCGCCATCGCCGGACACTGCTGGATTGTCGAGGAAGTGGACTGGAAGCGTCATACCGTCTTTGCCACGCAGGTCAAGGGCCGTGTGCCGGCCTACTTTGGCGACTGCCCCGGCGACATCAATACACACGTACTCGAGCGCATGCGCAAGGCGCTCAACGAGCACGCGGCATATCCGTACCTCATGGGCAACGCACGGGCACGCCTTGCACAGGCTCGTCATACCGCCGAGATTTCGGGCGCGGGAACTAAACCGCTCATTAACCTGGGTGGCGACACCTGGGTGCTCTTCCCCTGGCTGGGCAGCTACGCCTTTTTGGCGCTCGAGCGCATGCTCAAGATTAAATGTGCCGCGGAGCTGGGCCTTCGCGGACTCGACCCGTCGCGCCCGTACTTTATGCAGTTTAAGATGAAGGCCGACGAAGAGACGTTCTTTGAGGTGCTCGCCGCCGAGGCCGAGAAGGACTTTGATCCCATCGAGCTCGTCTATCCCGGCGAGGTGCCTTATTTTGATCGCTACGACGAGTACGTTCCCGAGGAGCTCGTGCGCAAAGGCTTCGCCGAAGGCGTGCTCGACATAGAGGGCATGAAGCAACGTGTCCTCGGATGGCGCGACCACGCCTAAGACCAGTCTTTTTGGGACGGAGAGACTTACTTGTCGTGAAGGGCAGTACCGAGAAAGTCGGCGTCGAAGGGCACGGCTTCGGCAAAGGCATAGTCGCCGTCGCTGGCGATGAGCAGGTAGTTTTCCTCGCCGCCGAACTCCGTATCGCCACATGGGATCACCCAGGCGTGGTCGAACACCTCGAGTGCCGTGGCAGCGCAATCACGCAGGAACGTCACGTCGCTCCCCTCGTTCGCGCTCACGAGATTGGCAACATAGATGCCGCCGGGGTTCAGGCTGCCCCTCGCTAAGCGCAGCGCCTCGACGGTCACCAACTCACGCACGGGCTCGGCACCGCCAAAGCAATCGCTCACGACCACATCGTAGCGACGATGTCCCACGCTCGTCACGCCCAGATACGAGCGAGCCTCAGCCGTTATCAC
>USJQ01000163.1 GCA_900554985.1 uncultured Collinsella sp.
TGAGCACCACGAAATCTTGGACACCATCGAGCACGATATCAAACGGCAGATGGGCATCGGTATCACGCTGCACTGCGACCCCATCGCCACCACCGGCGACGACCTGCGCGGCTGGGTCAAGCGCGGTGTCATGCAGATCGACCCCGCGCTCTCCATCCACGACTTACATGAGCACGACGGTTTCGTGTCATTTGACCTGGTGCGTCCCGAAGGCTTTGACATATCCGACGAGGAGCTGCTGGAGCTCGTCACGCGCATCGTGCACGAGCGCCGGCCCAATGCCTCGTGCGTCGTCACATTTGACTCGGGCTTCAGCTCACCCGAGCGTCCGGCCGAGCAGCTGTAATCGACAGCAAAACGGGACGCAGGACCGCCGACCAACGCGCCTATGCGCCCCGGTCACGCGATCCTGCGTCCCGTTTTTGTTTGCACTGCTAAGGCTCTAGCCGCTCGACCGCTAGTTCCCCTGCGCACCCGAAATGCCGTTTTGCAGCGTATCCCAGGCATTGGTTGCCATATCGCCCAGATTCTGCGCGGTATCGCCGAGATTCTGAGCCGTGTCGCCCAACTGCTGCGCCTTATCTCCCAGTTCCTGCGCCTTGTTGCCCAGGTCCTCCAGCGTGTTGGAGCTCGAGCTGTCCGTGGTGCCTTGATCACCGGACGCATTGCCCGACGAGCCGTCCTTGCGCGTGAGCTGGACCTCCAGGTTACCGTTGTCGTGATAGTAGGCAGACGTCACGACCCAGTTGGCATCGACAACGGGCGTCGAGCCGTCGTCGGTCAGAATCACGGCATTCGAAAGATCGGCCCCGCGCGACTTGAGGAGCTTCTTGGCGTTGGACCAGTACTGACCCGGGATATCGCTCAGGTCGACGGTGCCGGACTGGGTCGTCTCGGTCTGCTCAGCCGTGTTATCAGTCGTGGCGCCCCGCTTGTTGAGCATGCCCGACACGATGGCAAACACAACCGACAGGGCAAAGAAGATCGCCAGCACAATCAGGATTTTTTTGATCACGCTCGACGAACGCGAAGACTTCTTCTCCTCGTCCTCGCCATACTGAGGGATAGACTTGGGATACTCACGATACGGCTCGCGCGCATATCGGTCGCGCGACTCGTAGCGCGGCTGTGCCGTGCGCGGCAAATATGTCGTCTGCTGAGGTTGCGGAATGGGGTTTTGCAGCAAGTCATCATAAGGGTTTGCCGCCGCGCTTCCGTAGGGACTCTGCGACGAGGCGCCATACGGGTCCTGCGCCGCGTTCCCGTAATTCACAACGCGCGTGGGATCGGCCGACGCCTGGGTCGCATCGGGCGAGGCGTATCGGGCGTCCGGCACGACGCGGGTCTCATCGGCGCCATTGCCCGTCCGCGGGGAGCCGTAGCCACCCATTACGGTCGTCTTATCCTGGTCCATGCAACGATTCCTTTCCGTCGCCCGTAAGCATCAAGTTATCCATGCATTCTACCCGCGCAAAAGCCTATGATGGGCAAAGCCCGCCGGTATCTACAAGACAAGCGCGGCCGACGGTCACAAGCGAATCGAGGATACGTCATGGCAAAAAGCAAGCTCATCAAGGACACGACGCGTACCGAGCGTGAGGAGATCATTAAGCTGGCACTCGCGGGCTGCGGCAACAGCAGTTGCGACAACTGCGGAAGCTGCAGCTTGGGAGCCGGCGATCCATATGGCACCTACCAGCCCTACATTGTCGGCGAGATGGAGATCGCCGACATCAACATGATGGTCGCCGAGCGCAACGCCAAACTCTTCGGCCTCCAGCGCGGCTAACGATCTCTTCGTGGGCTGTGCACCAAAAAAGCGCCCATCTACTACGTTTAACCCAAGGGTGCCAACCATAGCCATATTTGTGTTAACAAAACCGCAGGTAAACGTCTTGCCGCATTGTTAAAAAACGCTCCATGGTCGGTCCAACCCTGGCAAACGTAGTAGATGGGCGCTTTTCGTGGCGCGGCTGGCCCAGATAGCTTATTTCGGAGCCAATTTGCATCAAAAAGTCCCCGGCGGCGCTGTGTTTTGCGTCACCGGGGACTGTTCAATTTATCCCTCGCGGTCCACCTTATTCATTGGGTACGTACGTAGCCCTGGCTCGCTCGGGCGTTACATCCTGACCGCTGGAATAGCTCGAGTCGAAGGCGTGCGCAACCAAGTCGTGGGTATCCCATGCCATGCAGTCAAACTCGCCAGTATCGAGGACGATGATATAGCCCTTGCCGTCGTAGTAGAAATGATCCTCGGTGTAGTTATCATCATCGTCGATGTTGTCTTCGGACACGGAGTCTATATCCGGCTTTGCCGTCTTGATTGCCTGCTTGGCCTCGCTCTTGAGGGTATCAAACGAGAGCCCATGCTGCGCAAGCGAATCCTCGAGCGAAACCTGCTCACCCGTCTTGAGATTGTAGTACGCCGACCTTGTCTTCTGCACCGATCGATACGGAGGCTGATAACTGCTGGTGAACGTACGCACGCAGGCGATATCGCCGTCGATCGAGACGATCTCGGCGGTATACATCATGGTAACGCGGCTGTCCTCGTCATCCATCGAGGCCTGCTTGCTCGCATCGAGCGTGTCCGCAACGAGCTGGACCATATCCTTGTTAAACTTGGCGACACCCACGCCCTGGCCTTTCACCTGGGGATAGGTCCACGTAGCCGTGATCTGGCATGTGTCATCGGGGGACGGATTCAGCGGGCCTTCGCCAACTGCAGCCGTAAAGTCGACATCCTGCGCGGCAGAGACGGCCTCGTAGCTCGTCTGCGCATCGTCGCCGGCGTCCTTCGACTTCAACTGCTCCAGCGTCGTGGCGACCGTGCCAATGGTGCTGTTAACCGAGCTCTCGTCGGCATACAAGAAACCAAAACCGCCCAAAGAGGCAGAATCGACTTCATTCGGGGCAACAAGGTCGGTTATGGCTTTGAATGACTTGCCGTCGTAGCCAATGAATTTAACTTGGTATTCGTGAGCAGAAGGACCACTTTCGCCAGAGAGATCGCTTTGCTTAATTGCTGTCCCATGGTCATACCACTGCGAAAAACCAATCTTGCCCTCGTATTCATCAAGCCAGACAGACACACACGCCTCCTGATGAGATACGTTTACCTCTGGCGTGTAGACCTTCTCAATCTCGCCATTCTTATACGCCCAGACCTCAAGATGCGCAGCGGCTGCGTTATCCCCACGGTCCACCGGTTCATCGGAATACTCAATCAGCAGCTCATCTTGACCATCGCCATCAAAGTCAATGCGCTTGGCGTAAGCAACACCCTCGGCCCCATACGCATATTCATCGAACCCGACAGCCTCGCCCTCGCCATACTTCTTCTGATACTCGAGGATTTTGTCGGTGAACAGCTCGTTTGCCGTCTTGACCGCTGCCTTGGCAGAGGCCTTGGCCTCCTTCTTGGACTGCGTAAGCTCGACGTTCTTGGGGGCGTCCGAGCCCTCCTTAGCGTAGTCCACCTTCATGGTGCTGATGCTCTTCTTTTTGCCCTTGCCCGAGGTGATGGTCATCTGGTACTTCTGGTCGGGCAACTCGCCAAAGTCCTCCATGGCAAAGCCGTCCTCGCCATCGACCTTGCCCTTGCCAGACACCGGCGCCAGCTCGACGGTATAGCTCTTGAGCTTTTTTCCTTTGCTGTTCTTGGGCAGCACTTTGGTCTCGCATGCGCAGACAACGTAGCCCTTGCCGCCCGAAGTCACCTCGGAAGATGTGCCGATACGCGGCACGATCACAATAGCGGCGACAATGGCGACAACGGCCACGCCTCCGATAACGGCCGCGACGATGCGGCCCCTGTGCCTGGGCTTCTTGGGCTGAGGCGTCATATCGAACGGCTCAGCGGGCTCGGCGAACGGCTGCTCATATTGAGGCTGT
>USJQ01000164.1 GCA_900554985.1 uncultured Collinsella sp.
ACGGCGGGCACTTTCGGCGAGCGACTTGGCCAGCAGCTCTGGGCCGCTCGGCAGCACGTCGAGCGTGGCAAAGTAATCGCCCGGGCGCTCGGCACGGCGGATGAGGTCGGCTGAGCCATCGGGGCGCAGCAGAACCTCGGCGGAGCGCAGACGTCCGTTGTAGTTGTAGCCCATGGAGTAGCCATGCGCACCGGTATCGTGGATCACAAGCAGGTCGCCCATGTCGATATGCGGTAACTCGCGATCGATGGCGAACTTGTCGTTGTTCTCGCATAGGTTGCCCGTGATGTCGTAGGTGTCCGTAACGGGTACTGTGGTCTTGTCGGCGCCACCCGGCTGGCCCATCACCGTAATGTGGTGGTAGGCGCCATACATGGCAGGGCGGATCAGATCGACGGCGCTTGCGTCGACACCGATATAGTCCTTGTAGATCTGCTTCTCGTGGATGGCCTTGGTGACCAGGCAGCCGTAGGGGCCTATCATATAGCGGCCCATCTCGGTGCAGATGGCCACATCGCCCATACCGGCGGGAACCAGGATCTCGTCGTATGCCGCGTGTACCCCCTCGCCGATGGTGTGGATGTCGTTGGCCTGCTGCTCGGGCAGATAGGGGATGCCGACGCCGCCGGACAGATTAATGAAGGCGACATGTGCGCCGGTCTCGCGCTCCAGGCGCGCGGCAAGCTCAAAGAGGATGCGCGCGAGCTTGGGGTAGTAGTCGTTGGTGACGGTATTGCTGGCAAGGAATGCGTGGATGCCAAAGTTTTCGGCGCCCTTGGCCTTGAGCGTGCGGAAGGCCTCGAAGAGTTGCTCGGTGGTCATGCCGTACTTGGAATCGCCGGGGTTATCCATGATGCCATTGGAGAGCTGGAACAGGCCGCCCGGATTAAAGCGGCAGCTGACCGTTTTGGGGATGGGCCCCGCAACACGCTCAAAGAACTCGATGTGGCTGATGTCGTCAAAGTTGACGATGGCGCCCAGCTTGTCGGCGAGCTCAAAGTCGGCAGCTGGCGTGTCGTTGGACGAGAACATGATGTCGTGTCCCGTGATGCCCAGCGAGCGGGCGATCATGAGCTCGGTATAGCTCGAGCAATCGCAGCCGCAGCCGTATTCGTTGAGAATGGAGATGAGCGCCGGGTTGGGGTTGGCCTTGACGGCAAAGTATTCCTTAAAGCCCGGGTTCCATGCAAAGGCGTCGCGCACTTCTTGCATGTTGCGGCGGATGCCCGCCTCGTCGTATAGATGAAACGGCGTGGGGAACTGCTCGACGATATGCTCGAGTGTCTCCTTGTCCACAAACGGCTGCTTGGCCGCATATGCCTCGTTGGGGGTCAATGCCATGTCCCGTAAACCTCGCTATCCAGACGGCGCCATCTGCGCATCGAATCCGCATAGCGTGGACCCAATGTCCGGATAGCGCTCCCGCATTGCTGCAGACAGTCCTGTGGGTGTTTCCCGCAGGCCCACCAGGTTGTTCGTGCCCGAAAAACCCAGTTCGGCGGGTTTCGCCTCCCCACGGGGTCAAAGCCTGCCGGCTCGCCCGCGGCTCTTCGTGCCCGCGCCTCTATCAAGTGGTAACGACCCTATCACGTTGCACTTTACCAAACAAGAGTATTCGTATATAACGTTTAAAAAATGCAGCAATATGCTGGAAACATGTGTGCCACAATCCTGTATCACAATAAGTTGCAACAGATGTGCCTCACGAAGGGATTCTCTATGACCGAGCTCCAAGAACTCCGTCGCTATCGCCGCGATCTCCATCGCATTCCGGAGCTCGATTTCGATCTTCCGCAGACTATCGCCTATATCGAGGGCGTGTTGGCGCCGCTCGCTTGCGAGGTGACCCATCCGTGTCCCAGCTGCGTCTGCGCTTTCTTCGACGCTGGCGTTGGTGCCGCGCGTGCCACGGCGATTCGCGCCGATATGGATGCGCTGCCCATCGCGGAGGCGACGGGAGCGGCCTTTGCCTCGATCCATCCCGGCAAGATGCACGCTTGCGGACATGATGGACACATGGCCATGGCACTTGCCGCCGCGACGTATGTCGACCGTACGATTCGCGAGCAGCCGGGCGCCATGAGGCGCAACGTGCTCTTTGTGTTCCAGCCGGCCGAGGAAACGACCGGTGGCGCCAAGACGGTGTGCGAGAGCGGCGTGTTCGAGCGCTACGGGGCAGATCGCATCTTCGGGTTCCACGTATGGCCCGACCTGCCTGCAAACACTTTGGTGAGCTGCTCCGGTCCATTGCTGGCGCGCTCGAGTGAGACGCACGTGCGCATTCACGGGACAAGTATCCATATCGCCAAGACTTACGGCGTTCCCGTAAACGAATCACACGATGCGGCGCTGGCGGCTGCCAAGTTCTTGGTCGCCGAGCGCGAATTGATGGACGAGTTGGGTGCCGACGAGCCCTGCATTGGTAAGTTCGGCCTGCTGCAGGCCGGCACCGTCTGCAACGCGGTGGCGGGGGAGGCCCATGTTGCCGGCAGCCTGCGTGTGTTTACAGACGACATGTTCGACCGTGCACGCGAGGGCGTGCACCGCGTGCTTGATGAGGCATGCGCTGCAACGGGCTGCACGTACGATCTCGACTTTGCCGAGGGCTATCCGCCGGTTGACAACGACCCCGAGCTATTTGCCAATGTCGCGCCTGCTTTGCCCGAGCTGCAGCTCGTGGATGAGCCTTTGCTGATTGCCGAGGACTTCGCTTTCTATCAGCGCCATCTGCCGGGTGTGTTCTTCTTGCTGGGCACGGGTGTGCCAGAGGGGCAAGAAAACCCGATTGACGCTGATGGCTGCCCAGCCTATGCGATGAGTGCCCTTCACACCGATACCATGCTCTTTGACGAGGAAGTCCTGCTCAAAGGACTCGATGTCTACAAACGATTGCTTGACTTGGAGTGACGATGGAACGACGTCGACAGTCTGCCGTGTATAGTGCGGGTGGGTGCGGGTGCGGCTTGCTGCTGCTCCCGGTTATTGCTGTGAGCATTGGCGTGATGTTTGCGCTTGCTGGACTGGCGGCAGCGGCACTTGTGCTGTTGATTGTGGCCATTGGCGTGACGATTTGGCTCTGCCGCAATCGCGAGCAACGCCGTGCCGACGGTAACACCAATGTCGGCTGGGTCGTCTTCCTGATTATTGCGTACCCGCTGAGCATCAGTTACTTGGCGTTCTTTATCCTGCTGCTCATCAGCACCTTTACTGGGGAATCCATCACGGTGGGGTAGGCTTCGACAAGCTTCTTGAGGATGAAACGAAAAAGGGGTCGGATGGGCGCTTTGCCCATCCGACCCCTTTCGCACGGTAGTTAATTCGGTCTCCTACTTTGCTGCCTCGCGGCGAGCGACCTCGTCGATCAAGATGGCATCGCCGTGCTTGGCGGCGGCAATGCTCGCGGCCATAAACATGCCCATTGCCGTGATGTAGGCGAAGAGCATCGACGGCGCCACGTCCATAACGATGCCGGAGAGAATCGGTGTCGCCACCTGAGCCGCCATGCTCACGGTGTAGTAGTAACCGGAGTAGCGACCCACGCTTTGGGAGCTGCAGCACTCCAGAATCATCGTGTACACGCACAGGTCCACGCCGCCCAGCGCAACGCCCATCAACAAAAAGACGCCGTACAGCACGGGCGAGAAACCGGGTGCCAGCCAAAGAAGCGCGGGGCATAAAACCATGATGACGGCGGTGCCCAGGGCGACCTTTTTACGGCCGATTTTGAGCGAAAGATTTGCCAGGGGTACGTAGCTTAGCAGCGCGCCTGCAATCGTCACGATATTGATGATGGCATAGGAACCGCCCTCCATGCCGTAGAACATATCGGCATAACGGCTGATATTGGTGGTCATGGCGTTATAGCTCATGTAATAGAAA
>USJQ01000165.1 GCA_900554985.1 uncultured Collinsella sp.
AAGGGGGCAATCGAGATATTCGGCAGCCGCTCGCGTGCCAGCCTCGCGGGGTGTATCGACCGAAAGCTCGCCGAGAAGCACAGCAGCAACGGACTTCGATGCGCAGACACTATCCCAATTGGGAACGTAAGTCATATTTGTTCCATATTCGTTCGCCATAAAGCAACGACCATTGCGCAGGGCATGTTTGACTTCCGCTTCGGTCGTCCCAGGAGCCTCGGGGTCCAAGTCGCCGAGGGCTCCCAAGAAAAGCCGGAGCGCCCTTGATACCTTTCCAGCCGCAATCATATCGAGCAAAACCGGAGCTGCGCCCATACCGACGCCTTCGGCCGACACAGCCGGCTCATGCAGAATCGCACGGGCGACGAGATGGGGTTCGGTGCGAAGAAGCTCCAGCGCCACCAACGTACCGGCGCTATGCGCAAGCACATTTGCCGGAGCGCCAACGTGTTCGATCACGGCTTGCAGGTCGGCGGCCTGAGCGGCAAGATCATAGCTGTCGTCTGCCGCATCGCTGCTGTCACCGCAGCCGCGGCGGTCGTAAGCAATTACGCGGTAGTTGCGACTGAGCTCACAAGCGATACCGTCAAAAAATGTGCCGTCGACACAAGCGCCGTGCACGCACACCAAGGCAGGAGTATCAGGCGACACATCCGGGCCGGCATATTCGCGACAGGCAATCGTGGTGCCCGCATTCTCGACCGTAAAATCCATGTTGTGCCCCCATCATCAATGCTCATCCAGTTGCACGTCAGTGCGGTTGGATGGACCCGCATTGCCTTACGCCTTGTTAACAGATTAACTGTACCCGACCCGAGGCTTTTCATGGCACGGCATAATGAGCGACGTGAAAAAACGAAACTTGTAAAGCAAGAGCCCGCACCTTGCTTTGGAGCCGATGCTAGGCTTAGGCACAATTGTCTTGAGGAGCATATGTCTATGTCTACGTTTTTGAATGCCAGCCCCATCTTTGGGCCCGTTCGCAGCCGTCGCCTTGGTCTCTCGCTCGGCGTCAACATGATGCCGGCCAGCGGCAAAATCTGCACGTTCGACTGCATTTACTGCGAAAACGGCCTCAACGCCGAGCGCCCCTGCCATGAGCCGTACAACACAGCCGCCGTGGTACTCGACGCGCTCGAGGCAAAGCTGCGCGAGATGGCAGCCGAGGGCGAGCTCCCCGATGTGATTACCTTCGCAGGCAACGGCGAGCCCACCGCCGCACCGGAGTTTCCCCAGGCGATTGCCGGCGCCGTCGCGCTGCGCGATCAGCTGGCCCCAAACTCCAAAATCGCCGTGCTCTCCAACGGTACGCGCGCCGACCGCCCCGAGGTGCACGATGCGCTCATGATGGTCGACGACAACATCCTCAAGCTCGATACGGTCGATCCGGCATTTATCCAGCTGCTCGACCAGCCTGTTGGCCCCTACGACGTCGAGCACCAGATTGAGACGTTCGCAAGCTTTGACGGTCACGTTATTATCCAGACGATCTTTTTGACCGGTGAGTATCTGGGCAAGCCCATCGACAACACCGGCGAGGAGTACGTTGCCCCCTGGCTCGCGGCACTTGAGCGCATTCGCCCACAAGAAGCGACCATCTACACGGTGGCTCGCGAGACGCCGGTCGCCGGCCTTGCCAAAGCAGCGCCCGAGGCCCTCGACGCCATCGCCGCGCGCGTGCGCGCCCTCGGCATTCCCTGCCAGGTGAGCTACTAGCGCGCAGCTGCCCTGTGAGTGGGCTATACTAGCTGCGAATGAAAGGAAGTTAGCCATGTTTGACAATGGACCCGTGCCCGGCCGCAACGACGTCTGCTGGTGCGGCAGCGGCAAAAAATATAAGAAATGCCATAGCGCCTTTGATGAGCGCCTCGAGCGCTTGTGGGAAGAGGGCTGGGAGGTTCTGCCCCGCACGCTCTACAAGACGCCCGCCGATATCGAGGGCATCAAGCGCTCGGCCGCCATCAACGTGGGTGTGCTCGATTACGTAGGCGAACACATCGCCGCGGGCATGACCACCAACCAGATCGACCAGATGATCTACGACTACACCGTCGAGCACGGCGGCACGCCGGCCGATCTTAACTACGAGGGCTATCCCAAGAGCGTGTGCACCTCGATCAACGACGTCGTCTGCCACGGTATCCCCTGCGATGCGGACGTGCTGCACGAGGGCGACATCATCAACGTGGACTGCTCCACGATCCTGGACGGTTACTTTAGTGATTCGAGCCGTATGTTCTGCATCGGCGAGGTCTCGGCCGAGCGCCAGCGCCTGGTCGACGTCACCCGCGCCAGCGTGGAGGCGGGTCTGGCGGCCGTCAAGCCATGGCTACCGCTGTCCGTGATGGCCGAGGCCGTGCAAAAGACGGTCGAGGACGCCGGCTTTAGCGTGGTGCGCGAGTACGGCGGACACGGTATCGGTAAGGAGTTCCACGAGGACCCGTTTGTGGGCTTTACCACCGAGGCGCCCGATGTGGACACCATCATGGCTCCGGGCATGGTCTTTACCATCGAGCCCATGGTCAACGCCGGAGCGCCCGACATCAAGATCAGCAAGGGTGACGGCTGGTGCGTGCGCACCAAGGACGGCAGCGATTCGGCCCAGTGCGAGGTACAGCTCGTGGTGACCGAGGATGGCTACGAGCTGCTGAGCTGGTAGCTGTGGATGCGCCGGGCTACGCGATGGATATGTTAACCATCGCGTAGCCCGGCGTTTTTATAACGTTTTGCCTGATACAACCTGCCAAAATAAACCTGTCCCTTTTTGGCAGGTCGAGCGGAAAGGACTGCTTGTGAACATCCTGGTTTTGCTGCCCGTCAACGACCGCCATCGCGCAATTCTTGAGTCGAGCGCTCCGGGCGAGGACTTTATCTACACGAGCTCCGACGCCATCACGCGTGAACAGGTCGCCAATGCCGACGTGATCCTGGGCAACATAGACCCTTCCCTGCTGACCGCATGCGAGCGCCTCCAGCTGCTGCAACTGCAGACCGCCGGCTATGACGACTATCTCGCCGCCGGCACCGTGCCGGCTGAAGCCAAGCTGTCTTGCTCAATCGGCGCCTACGGCCAGGCCGTGAGCGAGCACATGTTTGCCATGGTGCTGTCTATGATGAAGCGCCTGCCCGGCTACCAGGACCTGCAGCGCGAGCATCGCTGGGAGGATTTGGGGCCGGTCACCTCGCTCAAAAACGCCAATGTGCTGGTGCTGGGCGCGGGCGATATCGGTGGCCACTTCGCCACGCTCTGCCGCAACATGGGTGCGCACGTCCGCGGCATCAAGCGCCATCCGCTCGTCTACCCCATTGTGTTTGAGGACATGGACAGCATGGACGCCCTGCCCGAGCGTCTGGCCGAGGCTGACATCGTCGCATCCTTTATGCCCAGCACGCCCGAGACCCGCGGCTTGGCGAACGCCGAGTTCTTCGCTGCGATGAAACCGGGCGCCTTCTTTGCCAACGGCGGCCGCGGCGACCTTGTGGTCGCCGACGACTTGGTTGCCGCCCTGGAGTCGGGTCATCTCGCCGGCGCCGCGGTCGACGTCACCGACCCCGAGCCGCTGCCTGAGACAAGCCCACTGTGGGATGCGCCTAACATGCTCATCACGCCGCACGTCTCCGGTTGGTTCCACCTGGCAGCAACGCTCAACAACGTCGTCGACATCGCCGCGGAGAATCTGCGTCACCTGCAAGCCGGCGAGACCCTGCGTTGCTGGATCGAACATTAGGGTTCCGCCGTTCTAACGAACGGCGGACCGGTCGACGCTGCAAGCCCGCCAGAGCGGCAATCTGCCTTTCAACTTCGGCGGCATGATCAGAAGATCAATGCCGCCTTGTTTCAAGGCACCTTGCTCGCTCTGGTGGG
>USJQ01000166.1 GCA_900554985.1 uncultured Collinsella sp.
TTTAAACAAATAATCCAACCTTTTGCGGATTTAGCTATAATTTCACAAACCAAACAGGTATACTCCTTTCATGTCGTGTAGGAATTACGTAGACAAAAAGGAGGTTATGTGATGGTAAGTATTGTTCTTGCTAGCCACGGGGACTTGGCAGCTGGAATCAAGCAGACGGGCTCGATGGTCTTTGGCGATCAGCCGTCTGTGGCCGTGGTCTCGCTCGAGCCGAGCATGGGCCCCGACGACTTCCGTGCTAAGGTCGAGGAAGCAATCGCTTCCTTCGAGGACCAGGAGCAGGTGCTCTTCCTCGTTGATCTGTGGGGCGGCACGCCGTTCAACCAGATTAGCGGGCTCATCGAGGGCCATGATTCCTGGGCTATCGTCACCGGTGTCAACCTGCCTATGCTCATCGAGGCATATTCGCAGCGCTTTGATGCAAAGAACACTGCACATGCGATCGCAAAACATCTCGTGACTGAGGCTAAGGCTGGCGTGCGCGTCAAGCCCGAGTCTCTGGAGCCCGAGGAGAAGAAGCCGGCTGCGGCCGCCGCTGCTCCTGCAGGCGCCATCCCTCCGGGAACGGTCATCGGCGACGGGCACATCAAGATTGCCCACGTCCGTATCGACACCCGTCTGCTGCATGGTCAGGTGGCCACCACGTGGACCAAGCAGATCAACCCCAACCGCATCATCGTGGTTTCCGACGGCGTTGCTCACGACGAGCTCCGCAAGACCATGATCGAGCAGGCTGCCCCTCCGGGAGTCCATGCCAACGTCGTGCCTATCAAGAAGATGGCCGAGGTCGTCAAGGACACGCGTTTTGGTGACACCAAGGCCATGCTGCTCTTCGAGAACCCGCAGGATCTGCTCAAGGCCATCGAGGCCGGCGTCGACATCAAGGAAGTCAACATCGGTTCCATGGCTCACTCCAAGGGCAAGGTCGTCGTCACCAACGCCGTCGCTATGGGCGATGACGACGTTAAGACCCTCGAGGCCCTCAAGGCCAAGGGCGTCAAGTTCGAGGTCCGCAAGGTTCCTTCGGATGCCTCCGAGGATCTCGATGCCATGTTGAAGAAAGCTAAGGCCGAACTGGCCGCTCAAGCATAGTAAAGGAGGGTCCGATACATGTCTGCAATCACTATTCTGCTTGTTGCGATTGTCGCGTTGCTTGCCGGTATGGAAGGCATTCTGGATGAGTTCCAGTTCCATCAGCCGCTCGTGGCATGCACGCTTATCGGTCTCGTAACCGGTCACCTTCAGGAGGGCATCCTCCTGGGCGGTTCGCTCCAGATGATGGCCCTTGGCTGGGCTAACGTCGGCGCCGCCGTCGCGCCTGACGCCGCTCTGGCCTCGGTCGCTTCTTCGATCATCATGGTGCTCGCCCTCAACGGCGGCGCCACTGATTCGGCCAAGGCCGTTACCGCGGCCATCGCCGTCGCCGTCCCGCTGTCGGTCGCTGGTCTGTTCCTGACCATGATCTGCCGTACCATTGCTACCGCTATCGCTCACGCCATGGACGGTTGCGCCGAGAAGGGCGACTTCTCCGGCATCGAGCGCTGGCAGTACGCTGCCATCCTCATGCAGGGCCTTCGTATCGCCATCCCGGCAGTACTTCTGTGTGTTATCCCGGCCGAGGCTGTTACCAACGCGCTTAACGCTATGCCCGACTGGCTGTCCGGCGGCATGGCCGTCGGCGGCGGCATGGTCGCTTCCGTCGGTTACGCCATGGTCATCAACATGATGGCCACCAAGGAGACCTGGCCGTTCTTCATCCTCGGCTTTGTCCTTGCTGCCATCCCTCAGCTCACGCTGATCGCCCTTGGCCTCATCGGCATCTCCCTTGCCCTCATCTACCTTGGCCTTAAGGATCTGGCCAAGCAGGGTGGCGGCACGGGCGGTGGCTCCGGCGACCCGCTCGGCGACATTCTGAACGATTACGAGTAGGAGGGGAGTGATACATATGGCAGAGAACAAGATTCAGCTCACCAAGGCTGACCGTAAGAAGGTTTGCTTCCGTCATCAGTTCCTTCAGGGCTCGTGGAACTACGAGCGTATGCAGAACGGCGGCTGGTGCTTCGCAATGATCCCTGCGATCAAGAAGCTCTACACCAGCAAGGATGACCAGATTGCCGCGCTTAAGCGCCACCTGGAGTTCTATAACACCCACCCCTATGTTTCCGCCCCCGTCATTGGCGTTACCCTCGCCCTCGAGGAGGAGCGCGCCAACGGTGCTCCGATCGATGACGTCGCCATCCAGGGCGTCAAGGTCGGTATGATGGGCCCGCTCGCCGGCGTCGGTGACCCCGTCTTCTGGTTCACCCTTCGCCCGATTCTGGGCGCTCTGGGCGCTTCTCTGGCCATGTCCGGCAGCATCGTCGGTCCGTTACGCGTTCCTGTGGTACACACAGGAGTTTGGCTACAAGGTCGGCTCCTCTATCGCCAAGGACCTCTCCGGCGGTCTGATGGGCAAGGTCACCGAGGGCGCTTCCATCCTGGGTATGTTCATCATCGGCGCCCTGGTCGAGCGCTGGGTGTCCATTTCCTTCACCCCGATCGTCTCCACGGTCAAGCAGTCTGCTGGCGCCTTTATCGACTGGGCTAGCCTGCCTTCCGGTTCCGAGGGTATCAAGGAGGCGCTGACGATGTACAACTCCGTCGGTGCTACCGCCCTTGATCAGATGAAGGTCACCACGCTCCAGGGTAACCTCGATCAGCTCATCCCCGGCCTTGCCGCCGTGTGCCTGACCCTGCTGGTCTGCAAGCTCCTCAAGAAGAAGGTCAGCCCGATCGTCATCATCCTGGCTCTCTTCGCCGTCGGCATCATCGGTCGCTTCTGCGGCTTCATGTAAGCACGCTTCGGCTTAAGACCGAGAGTTGCTAGGTAAGGGCTTTTGAGCCATTGAAACGGACCGCACCCGGTGGGTACACTGGATGCGGTCCGATTGTTTTTATTGGAGGGCGAGGCGCGTATGGCGCAATCTCAGAACAGCACGGTCGATCTGGCAACGCCGGCAACCTGCCTGATGGGGCTTACCAGCCACGGTAACGTGATGGTGGGCAATAAGGCGTTTGAGTACTATAACGAGCGCAATCCCGAGGATTATATTCAAATCCCGTGGGACGAGGTCGACTATATTGCCGCCGAGGTTTTGCGCGGCACCAAGAAGATTACGCGTTTTGCCATCTTCACCAAGGACAACGGTCACTTTACGTTTTCGACGCGCGACGACAAAGAGACGCTTCGCGCGGTCCGCAAGTACGTCGACGAGAATAAGCTCGTGCGTTCGCCCGACTTTATCGATGTGACGGCCAAGGGCGCCAAGAGCATCCCCTCCGTCATCAAAGGCCTCTTCCACAAAGGCAACTAGCTCCTCATAAGTTGCGGTGAAATAGTTTCTAAATACGGCTTTAGATGCTTCAGACAGGAACTATTCCACCGCAACTTCGAAGTCTAGTCATGCGACGTATGGCGATGCAGTAAATCTGCTACACTAGTACAACATGCCTCCGTAGCTCAGGGGCTCGAGCACCGCTCTCCTAAAGCGGGTGTCGACGGTTCGAATCCGCCCGGGGGCACCAGAGGAATATCGAGCCCGGTACCGCTACGGTGCCGGGCTCTTCTGGTCTAAAGGCCGGATTCGGACCGTCGACACCCGCGTCACCAATTTCCCCGCGGGGGGGAGTTTTCGAATCCGCCCGGGGGCACCAGAGATTTGCCGAGCCCGGTACCACCACGGTGCCGGGCTCTTTTGGTGTTAGAGCTGCGCCGTTCCATGCTAGCGGGTCGCATCAAAAGCAAAGCGCCCGCTTGCCGGGGGAGCAAGCGGGCGCTTCTGAGCGAATATGTTTGCGGCGTTCGCT
>USJQ01000167.1 GCA_900554985.1 uncultured Collinsella sp.
AGACCTGGAAGGCCCGCGGCGGCGAGGATGCCGATCCGCTGTACACCGCGTTTAAACATCGCAATGCCGATTGGCTCGAGAAGTACTGCGTCTATATGGCCGTCAAAAAGTACTTTGAGGGCGAATCGCGCCACGATTGGCCGGCAGATGTTGCGCGCTACAACGAGCATCTGATCGACGACAAGCGCTTCCACGACGAGGCCGAGCTTCAGGCGTACATGCAGTACCGCTTTGACCTGGCCTGGTGCGAGCTCATGAACTATGCGCACAAGAAGGGCATCGAGGTCATCGGCGATATCCCTATGTACGTGTCCGACGATTCGGCCGACGCGTGGAGCGAGCCCGAGAACTTCTGGTTGTCCGATACCGGTAAGGCAATCGAGATCTCCGGTGCGCCGCCCGACAACTTTGCGCCCGAGGGCCAGGTGTGGGGCAACCCGACGTTCCGCTGGGACCACATGAAGCAGAACGGCTATAGCTGGTGGATGGATCGCCTGCGTCGTGCATTTTCGCTCTACGACCGCGTGCGCCTGGATCACTTCCTGGGCTTCCACAGCTACTTTAGCATTCCCGCAGGCAAGGCCTGTGCCGACGGCCGCTGGCTTGCGGGCCCGGGCAAAGACCTGTTCCAGACCGCCTATGACGAGCTAGGTCCGCTTAACTTTATCGCCGAGGACCTGGGCCATCTGACCCCTGGCGTTCGCGCCATGGCTTCGACCTGCGGCTTCCCCGGCATGGACGTGCTGGAGTTTAGCGACTACGACGTCCGTTGCGGCGTGCATCCAACGCCTGGTAAGATCCTGTACACCTCGACGCACGATACGTCGACGCTCGCCGGTTGGTGCACGCGTTCCTTTGCGGGCGGCGACGAACCGAGCGGTGTCGAGGTGGCGGCCAAGCTGATGAGCGACGCGCTCGCAAGCGACGCTCCCCTGGTGATGATGCCGCTGCAGGATGTCCTGGGGCTTGGCGACAACGCGCGCATGAACGTACCGGGTGTGGCCACGGGCAACTGGACCTGGCAGGCTGACGAGGCCGACGTTGCGGCCGCCGAGAGCAAAACCGCACAGCTCCTGCGCAACACGCATAGATTCTGGGGCGAGGCGTGATAAAACCCCCGATATAGGGTACAGTTACAGCTGCTTGAATTTTTGCGGGCAGAGCGATCTGCCCGCTTTGTGCTGAAAAGGAAGTATTATGGCGCGCTACGATTACAAGTGCTCGAGCTGCGGCAACGTGTTTGAGGTTGAGCATCCCATGTCCGAGACTCCCGAGGTCGTGTGCCCCAGCTGCGGTGCCCCGGCGGCCAAGACGTTCTCGGCTAGCGGCATCAAGTTTGAGGGCAGCGGCTTCTACAACACCGACCAGCGAAGCGGCGGCTCCAGCACCAGCGCCACGAGTGGCTGCTGCGCCAACTGCCCGCACAGCCACTAGAAACCAATCAGCCCCGCGACCAACACCAATCGCGGGGCTGATTCTTTAGCTGCCCAGGTTTCCTTATGAGTTGCGGTGAAATAAGGACTGTTTGGCGGGCAGAAGCCGCTATTCAATCCCTATTTCACCGCAACTTAGTCGTTACTTTTGGACCAGGCGGGCGCAGAAGTGGCCGTCGTAGGAGTCGGCGTTTACCGGCACGCTTTGGAAGAGGCCTCGATCATTCTGGCGTACGGATACGAGCTTCTTGGCCTGATCGAACTCGGGGAGTTGCAGAATCTGCGCCTCGGAGAGCGGCTCCAGGCTAAAGTCCGCACCCTCGGGCGACGCCAAGAACGCATCCACAACCTGCGTGTTCTCCTCATCAAAGACCGAGCACGTCGCATAGATGAGCTCGCCGCCGGCAGCCACGCGCGCAGCGGCTTCCTTGAGCATCGTCAGCTGCAGCTTGGGTAGCTCAACCGTCACATCCTTTTCGGTCAGGCGCCACGGGATCTCGGGATGACGGCGCATAGTGCCGGTGCCCGAGCACGGCGCATCGATAAAGACCGTGTCGAACAGGGCAGGCTCGCCGAGCATAGCATCAAACGAGGTGAGCACTTCATTGAGCTCGCGGGCATCGCCCGACACCGTACGAACACCTGAGATACCCGCCTTGTGCAGGCGCGCGAGATTCTGATCACACTTACGATCGTGCAGATCGAGCGCGGTATGCTGACGCTCGTACCCGGCACGCTTGGCCTGACACATCATTACATAGGTCTTGGTGCCGCGGCCAGCGCCGATCTCTAGGCAACGCCCGGGACGCGTCGCCGCAGTGGCAATGAGCTGGGCGTTAAGGTCCGAGGCAACGGCAGCAGCGCGCTCAAACACGCCCGACGCAACGGTGGCTTGCGCATCGACCGGCGCATGGCAGCCCGGGAACACAGGCGCAACAAGCTGCGAAATGTACGGATCGTGTTTGGTTGCAAAGGCGTTCTCGTGCAAAGCGAGCGGCGCGGGCGCCAGATTGCCGGCAAAGTTAAGCGCACCTTCGGGCGTATCGAACGACGCCATAATGCGGGTGCACAGCCAGCGCGGCAGGCCCATCAGACGAGACAGGCGAACCAAACGGCGCTCGGACTCGTCGGCATCCGTCGCGTTAGCAAAGTCCTCGACATTGTCCGCAACCTTATGCAGCACGGCGTTCGCCAGACCGGCGGCCGATTTAGCACCGCTGCGAACCAGCTCAACGCCCTGGCTCACGGCAACGCGACCCGGGGTATGCAGGTAGAGCATCTCGAAGGCCGAGATGCGAAGCGCCATGCGAACACACGGCGCGACCTTTTTGGGCTTATCGAGAAACTGATCGAGCAGCTCGTCCAAAATACCCTGCGTCGCGGCAACACCGAGCGCCAAGCGAGCGGCAAACGCAGAATCGCGCTGGTCAATGGCCTTGGCGGAAGCACGGGAAGACAACACGTCGCGTGCGTACATACCGCGGCGATCGGCCTCCATCAACACATCGAGCGCAAGCTTGCGCGCGGGGGAAAGCTTACTCATGACAAAACACCCCACGTCAGGTCGGCGCCCTGCAGGCCCGCAGCCCAGGCAGAAGCCGCCATGGCTCGTTTACCGTCGGGCTTAACCTCGAGCAGCTCAACCGCATCATCGGAAAGCCCCAGGTAGACACGCTTGGACTGAACAAGAACGTTACCCGCGGCAAGCGACACATCGGTAGGCGCAGCATCGAGCACGCGCACGGTCTTGCCAGCGATGACGCAACGAGCGGGTGCGGTATCGGACGAAGCGAGCACATGACGCACGCAATCGAGCGCCCCCATCTGCGGATCCAGACGCATTTCCTGCTTAGAAATCTTGGCTGCATGGGTAACGAGCGACTCATCCTGCTCAGTCCACACGGCGGTGCCATCGGCAAGCGAGGGAAGCGTATCGGCAAGCAACTTGCCACCAAGCTCACCAAGCTCCATAGTCAGTGCCTCAGCATGCTTACCGGCAACCGACGTGGAAGCCTGAGCACAATAAGCACCAGTATCCACGCCATGTCCAATGCGCATAATGGAAACGCCGGCAACCTCGTCACCAGCAAGAATGGCACGCTGGATGGGAGCAGCACCACGCCAACGAGGTAGCAAGGACGCATGAACAGTCACACTACCAAGCGGCGCCATATGCAGCACCTCATCGGGCAAAATGCAGCCATAGGCAGCAACGCAGAAAATATCGGCATCCGTAGCCTTGAGCGCCTCAACTACCTCCGGCGTCATACGATTGGCCTCAACAACAGGCAGACCAAACTCGAGCGCCTTAGCCTTAACAGGAGACGGCTCCAACTTCTTACCACGCCCACGAACAGCATCGGGACGAGTAATGACAAGCGCAATCTCGTT
>USJQ01000168.1 GCA_900554985.1 uncultured Collinsella sp.
GGGCATCTTCCAGCACGCCGGCGCGCAGCTGCTCAATAAGGTCGACGTGGCCCCGGCTTTCGATTTTGACATGGATAGGTATACTAAGACACTCGATGACCTCAATCCGCAGGCGCCGCGGTTTGCCGTGAGCGCGCGCAAGGGCGAGGGCATGGATGCCTGGTGCGATTGGCTCATCGGGCAGATTGAGCAAGCAAGGGCGTAAGTCGGCCGCCAAGAGGGCGGGCGCAGCCGCAGACACACGAGATAGGAGCCTCTTTTGAAGCTCATCATCGCTGAGAAAAACGACGCCGCGCGTCAAATCGCCGAGCGTCTGTCCACGGGCAAGCCCAAAAAGGACAAGGTGTACAACACCGCCATCTACCGTTTTGGGTGGAAGGGCGAGGAGTGCGTGACGATCTGCCTTGCCTGTCACATCCTGGCCCCCCATTTTTGCGACAGTGTGCTGTTCGATAAAAAGTTGGGCTGGTATTCGGTCACGGAGGACGGCGAAATGCTGCCGGCCGATATGCCCGATGGCCTGGCCCGCCCGCCGTACGACACCAAGCGCAAGCCGTTCCTTGCCGATGGCATTTCCATCAAGGGCTGGAAGCTCGAGAGCCTGCCCTATCTCACCTGGGCGCCCGTCATTAAGCTTCCGGCCGAGAAAGAGCTCATCCGCTCGCTTAAGAACCTCGCCAAAAAGTCCGACAGCGTCATCATCGCCACGGACTTCGATCGCGAGGGCGAGCTGATCGGTTCGGACGCCCTCAACAAGGTGCGCGAGGTGGCGCCCGACTTGCCGGTCGCCCGCGCCCAGTATTCTTCGTTTACCAAGGCCGAGATCGCGCAGGCCTTCGATAACCTTGTCTCGCTCGACCAGAACCTGGCCGACGCCGGCGAGAGCCGTCAGCACATCGACCTCATTTGGGGTGCGGTGCTCACGCGCTACCTGACGCTCGCCAAGTTTGGCGGCTTTGGCAACGTGCGTTCCGCCGGCCGCGTGCAGACGCCGACGCTTGCCCTGGTGGTCGAGCGCGAGCGCGAGCGCATGGCGTTTGTGCCCGAGGACTATTGGCAGATTCGCGGCATGGGCGCCGCGCAAGGCGCTGCCGAGGACGATCGCTTTAAGATCGCGCACAAGACCGCGCGCTTTACCGATAAGGATGCCGCCGAGACGGCGTACGGCCACGTTGACGGTGCCAAGACGGCAACCGTCGCCGCGGTGACCAAGCGCTCGCGCAAGCAGCAGCCGCCCATGCCGTTTGCGACCACCTCGCTGCAGGCAGCCGCTGCGGCCGAGGGTATCTCGCCCGCGCGTACCATGCGCATCGCCGAGTCCCTCTACATGGCAGGCCTCATCAGCTACCCGCGTGTCGACAACACCGTGTATCCCGCGACGCTCGATCTGGGCGCCGTGGTGAGCGACCTGGCAAAGATCAATCCGGCGCTGGCGCCCGTGTGCAAGAAGGTGCTCGCCGGCCCCATGAAGCCCACGCGCGGCAAGGTCGAGACCACCGACCACCCGCCCATCTATCCCACGGGCGAGGGCGATCCGTCCACGCTCGATGGCGGCCAGCGCAAGCTCTACGACCTCATTGCCCGCCGCTTCCTGGCGACGCTCATGGGTCCCGCGACCATCGAGAACACCAAGCTCGAGCTCGACGTCAACGGCGAGCCGTTCGTGGCTTCGGGCGACGTGAGCAGATGCCGCCGCTCGAGCAGGGCGATACGGTCGATGTGTTCGACATTAAGCTCGAGGCCAAGCAGACCGAGCCGCCCGCGCGCTACAGCCAGGGCAAGCTCGTGCAGGAGATGGAAAAGCGCGGCCTGGGCACCAAGTCCACACGCGCGAGCATCATCGAGCGCCTGTATGCCGTGCGCTACCTCAAAAACGATCCCGTGGAGCCGAGTCAGCTGGGTATCGCCATCATTGATGCGCTGTCGCAGTTTGCCCCGCGCATCACGAGCCCCGATATGACCAGCGAGCTCGACGGCGACATGACCCGCGTGGAGCGTGGCGAGGACACCGAAGAGCATGTCGTGACGCACTCGCGCGCGCTGCTGGCCGGCGTGCTCGACGAGCTGCTCAAGCATACGCAGGAGCTGGGCGACGCCATCAGCGACGCCGTCACGGCCGATGCGCGCGTGGGCGCTTGCCCCAAGTGCGGCAAGGATCTGGTTATGAAGACGAGCGCCAAGACCCGCGGCAGCTTTATCGGCTGCATGGGCTGGCCCGACTGCGATGTGACCTATCCGGTGCCGAGCGGCGTCAAGGTGAGCCCGCTCGAAGGCGAGGCCGCCGTGTGCCCCGAGTGCGGCGCGCCGCGCATCAAGTGCCAGCCGTTCCGCCAGAAGGCCTTCGAGATCTGCGTGAACCCCACGTGCCCCACCAACTACGAGCCCGACCTTAAGGTGGGCGAGTGCAAGGTGTGCGCCGAGGCAGGACGCCATGGCGACCTGATCGCGCACAAGAGCGAAAAGAGCGGCAAGCGCTTTATCCGTTGCACCAACTACGATGACTGCGGCGTGAGCTATCCGCTTCCGGCGCGCGGCAAGCTCGAGGCGACGGGCGAGACCTGCCCCGAGTGCGGCGCCCCCATCGTGGTGGTCAACACGGCGCGCGGTCCGTGGCGCATCTGCGTGAACATGGACTGCCCGACCAAGGAGAAGAAGCCCGCCCGCGGCCGCAAGACCACAACCAAGGCGAGCACGGCAAAGAAGACGACGGCTAAGAAAGCCACTGCCGCCAAGAAGACGACCGCGAAGAAGTCGACTGCCAAGAAAGCAGCCGCCGACAAGTAACGGCGCAGTCGAAACATTGCCCAAAAAAACGAGCGAGGACCCCGCGATCCTCGCTCGTTTTTTTGACCGGCAGTTAGGGACGTTCCTTTTCTGCCGGCAGTTTAGGAACGTCCCTAACTGCCGGCTCGGGAACGACAAAGCGCTAGTTCACCTCGACAGGCTTGGCGCCGGGATAGCGCTCCTCAAAGTCTAGGCGGTACTTATTGTCATTGGTGCCCGCCACGTTGTCGCGCGACAGCGGCGCCACGATCTCATTCTTGTGGTCCGCAGGCTTGGCGTATTTCAGGCTGATCTCCCAGGCATCACAGATTGCGTCAATGCGGTGATCCAGGTCGTCGTACAGGGCGATGATATCCTTCCAGGAGCTGTAGTTCTTGGAGCTCGTCGGGACGTCCAGGTCCTCGACGATGTCGTAATACTGCTCGATGGTGTCCTCCGTGCGCTCGGCGACGTCGGCGAGATTTTGACGGGTGGTTCGATCCTCTTCCAGATAGTTGCCGTTGAAGTTCTGCGCGCAGCCACGGACCTGGCTGTCGAGATCTTCGAGCAGGTCGTAGTATTCGCTCAGTCGGCGGTAGAGGTTCTGCTCAGAGAGCGTTGCTTCGCCGCCATCCTCGTCGTCATCATCGTCATCGTCGTAAAGGCTATTGGGATCGCCGAGAGGCTCAAGGTCATCATCGTCAACATCGTGGTGCAGCTTGGTAACCTCGGCGGTCGTCTGCGTACCGGCGTTGTCGAAAGGCTTGATCACAAAGAAAATGACCAGGGCGATGATGATCGCCACCAGCACAACGATAACGGCGATAAGCGGCCCGGTGCCGCTCTTTTTGGAAGCGGGGGTCTGTGGCGAAGCGGGCGCGTATGCGGGAGCCGGCTGCTGTTGGGGCGAGCCGCTCGCGACGGGTATGCGCTGCGTGGTCTCGACGGCCTCGGTCCTTGCGGCGGGGTCGGGGCTATAGGCGAGGGGGTCGTCCGCCTTGGCTTGCGGCGCATCCAGGGATCCGGTCTGCCCCAAAACCAGCTGGCTATCCCCCCC
>USJQ01000169.1 GCA_900554985.1 uncultured Collinsella sp.
GATAACGCGGCGTTTCCATTGCTGGAGCTAGAGGCTTTCTTTCGACTTGCGTTTTTAGTCGAAAGCTATTAAGCGACATTCCGTTATTCGGAATGTCGCTTTCGTTTTTAGCTGGTTATTTCGCTTGCGTTGGTGGATATGTCGTGCGTTCTGCGTATGGCAATATAAGATAGTTCTTTGTATTAAACGTAATTCGATGTTCTTGAGGGTAGGGGATTGATTTGGGTCGTGCTGGGGATATGACGCCGCCTTTGCGTTGGCGGTTGGGTGTTGCTGGTGGGGTGGCGCTGGCTGTGCTGCTTGTTGACCAGCTGACCAAGCTTGCGGTTCGTGCCGTGGGCGACGCTTTGCATGTGACCGTTATCCCCGGTGTTATCGACTTTATGTTTGTCCGCAATATCGGAGCCGCCTTTAGCATGGGCGAGGGTCATGGCGTCACTTTCGCTGTGTTGGCGCTTGCGGTCATTGTCGCCATTGCCGTGTACTTGCTCCGTGCATCCCAGCTCGCCCATCTTGAGGTCGTGGGCATGGCGATGGTTGCGGGCGGTGCTATTGGCAACGCTATCGATCGTTTGGCCTTTGGCTTCGTGACCGATTTTATTGCCACCACCTTCATCGACTTCCCCGTCTTCAATGTGGCCGATATCGGCATTACCTTGGGCGTCGTGCTCGCCCTCTTCGGATACATGTTCTTGAGCCCCGCGGCCCGTGAGGTCGACGCGACCGCTGAGCTTAACGCCCGTGACGAGGCCCGCGCCAAGCGCAAGGCCCAGCAACGCGGGGAGCGTGCCCGCAAAATTCGCGAAAGGAACGAGCGCTAATGGCCGACATCCATATTCTTGTTGCCGACGATGCCGCCGGTCAGCGTCTTGACGCTTATCTGGGCGCCAATGACGGCTGTCCTACGCGTTCTGCCTGTGCGCATCTGATCGAGGGCGGCGCCGTCGCTGTCAATGGCGAGACCTGCCTGTCCAAAAAGTACGCCGTGCGAGCCGGCGACCGTATTTCGGTCGATTTGCCCGAGCCGCACGATCCCACCGATGTGATTCCCGAGGCCATCCCGCTCGACATTCGCTATGAGGACGATTATCTCATTGTGCTCTCCAAGCAGCGCGGCCTGGTGTGCCATCCTGCGCATGGTCATGAGAGCGGTACGCTCGCGAATGCCCTGGTCTATCACTGCGGTATCGACCATCTGGGCACCGTGCAGGGTGAGGACCGACCCGGCATCGTGCATCGCCTGGATCGCGATACCTCGGGCCTTATGCTCGCGGCAAAAGACGACGACACCCAGCGCGCGCTTCAAAATCTTATCCGCACGCGCACGCTCGATCGTCGCTATATCACGCTTGTCCACGGGCACATCGCCATGGACGAGGGCACCATCAATACCGGTATTGCCCGTTCCACGCGCGACCGCGTCAAGATGGCGGTTTCGGACGACCCCTTTGCCCGTCAGGCCATTACGACCTTCAAGGTGCTCGAGCGCTTTGATTCCACGCGTTTCGACGACGGCTACACGCTTGTCGAGTGCCACCTGTTTACCGGCAGAACGCACCAGATTCGTGTGCACATGCGCCATATCAACCACGCCTGCGTGGGCGATCCGCTCTACGGCAAGTGCGATGCGCGTGCCGATCAGGGTCTGACCAGGCAGTTCCTTCATTCCTGGCGCGTGGCGTTCGACCATCCCGTGACGGGGGAGCGCATTGAGTGCCGCGACGAGTTGCCCTGGGATCTCGCTGCGGTTCTTGACGATCTGGCTCGCTCGGTCGCACTGCCGCCGGTGACGAAATCGTCTCTCAGCTCGGTCTGCTCGAAGCCTAGCC
Organism: uncultured Collinsella sp.; assembly: GCA_900554985.1. Lineage (GTDB taxonomy): Bacteria > Actinomycetota > Coriobacteriia > Coriobacteriales > Coriobacteriaceae > Collinsella. The sequence goes on from USJQ01000169.1 coordinate 1,830, forward strand.
AGTATTAGGTGGTTTCTTGAACTCGGTAAGCCTGCGGTAAGATATACGGTTGTTTACGTAACGCGTTCTCGGGAGCCTGCATGCTCGCCTTTTTACAAACCAACACACCCATCGTGGTCTTCAACCAGATTGTCGTCACGCTGCTCACGGTCTGCTTTCTGTACCAGGTGGTCTTCTTTGTCATTGGCGCTCTTCGTGGCGAGGTCGCGCCTCCCAAGGCCAAAAAACTCCATCGTTATGCTTTCTTTATCGCGGCGCATAACGAGGAGGCCGTGATCGCCAACCTTGTTCGCTCCACCAAGGACCAGGATTATCCGTCCGAGCTTATCGAGGTCTTCGTGGTTGCCGACGCCTGCACCGACAACACCGCACAGCTCGCGCGCGAGGCAGGTGCCATTGTTTACGAGCGCAATGATCTTGCCCGTAAGGGTAAGAGCTGGGTCATGGACTTTGGCTTCGACCGCATCCTTAACGAGTATCCCGACACGTTTGAAGGCTACTTTATCTTCGATGCCGATAACGTTATCTCCCGCGATTACGTGTCCAAGATGAACGATGCCTTTGACCAGGGATTCCATGTGGTCACGAGCTATCGCAACTCCAAGAATTTTGGCAGCTCGTGGATCTCGGCAGCTAATGCTACTTGGTACCTGCGCGAGGCGCGCTTTCTCAACAACGCGCGTAATATCTGTAAGACGTCTTGCGCCGTCTCGGGTTCGGGCTACCTCATCTCCGCCAGTGTTATTGAGGGCATGCACGGCTGGCAGTTCCACACGCTGACCGAGGACATTCAGTTCACTACGTTCTGCGCTATTCACGGTATTCGCATTGGCTATGCGCCGGCGGAGTTCTTTGACGAGCAACCCGTGACGTTCAAGGCATCCTGGAAGCAGCGTATGCGCTGGACCAAGGGCTTTTACCAGGTGTTCTTTACCTACGGCAAGCATCTGGTCAAGTCGACGTTCCGCTATCATCGCTTTGCCGCCTACGACATGTTCATGACGATCGCCCCGGGTATGCTGCTATCGCTGATCTCGATGCTCGCTAATGCGACGTTCTTGATTGTGGGTGGCCTTTCGCATGGTTTCTTGGCTACCGAAGTCGAGATGCAGGCGTGCGCCGCTTCGCTCATTATGACCTTCGCCATGATGTATCAGACCTTCTTTATCCTGGCGCTGCTCACGACTATCTTTGAGTACAAGCACATTCACTGCGCGCAAAAGTGGCGTCTGGTGACTAACCTGTTTACCTTCCCGATCTTTATGTTCAGCTATATCCCCATCACGGTGGCCGCGCTGTTCCTGAAGGTCGACTGGGTTCCTACCCAGCATGCCGTAAACGTCACCCTCGACGAGGTCATGCAAGGCGCCAAATAACCACCACCAAAACCACCGCAAAGGGGACAGGCACCTTTGTGGTGGTTTTTGCTTTTGCGATGCAGCTCGAGGAGGTACTCGATGTTTTATATCCCGTTTTGGATTTGCATCTTTGCCGGCGCGGCGATTGATGCCCGTCAGCGACGTTTTCCCAATGAACTTGCCGGTGCGTGTGCGGTGACGGCGTTAGTGGGCGTTTGGCTCGACAAAGGCGTTAACACAGCGCTTGACCACGCGGGTCTTGCCGTCATTGTGTATCTTGCTCTCGTGCTGACTGAGTCCCTCTGGCGTCGTCTTCGCCAAATCCCGGGCATCGGCATGGGGGATGCCAAGGCGCTCTTCGCGCTTTGCACGCTCGACCCTATGGGTGGCATCGTGGCATTTGCCGTCGCACTCCTGGCTCTGGCCCTTTCCTGCCTCTTCACAAAATCGCGCTCCCTGCCATTGCTCCCGTTTTTAGTGCCGATTTTGGCCATAATCGAGGGCGTGGGCTGCACTTTGTAACCGATTGCGCATCCTTCTTAAGGAGCATGCCATGGAATCTAATCAAGAAACGGCCGTCATTAAGGCGCGCATGGACCGTATTCCCTCAGCGTTGTCGCCCGAGC
>USJQ01000170.1 GCA_900554985.1 uncultured Collinsella sp.
GGATGACGGCCAGGATCATGTTCGCGGGGCTGTTGCCACCCTTCAGGAAGGCGTCAACGACCTCGAGGCGCTTAACGGCCTTCTCGCGCTTCTGCTTCTGGGAATCCTCGTCGGCGATGATGGCCTTGAGCTTCTCGGCCTCGGAAGGAAGGTCGATGGCAGCGAGCAGGTCGCGGACGGCCTCGGCACCCATGCCACCCTTGAAGTACATGGAGTAGTAACGGGTCATCTCGCGGAACAGCGGCTCATCGGAGATGAGGTCGCGCTCGGTGAGCTTCATGAAGGCGTTGAAGGCGTCCGTGCGGAGCTGCTTCTCGTCCTTGCACTCTTCCTCAATGTCGACGATGCCAGAGGCGATCTCCTCGGGGGTCAGCGGCTCCTCGTCGGAGAACTCGTCAAAGTTCTCGGGGTCGCCCTGCTCCTTGAGGGACTCGATCTGGCGGGCGCACTCGGCATCGATCTCTTCCAGATCGGCGGCGAGCTCCTCGCGCAGGTCGTCGGCGTCGGCCTCGCGGGCCTCGTAGTCAACCTCGGTGATGATGTAGCTGGCAAAGTACAGAACCTTCTCGAGGTCCTTGGACTTGATGTCGAGCATACGGCTCATCGGGAAGCTCGTGGGGCTCTTGAAGTACCAGATGTGGGACACGGGAGCGGCGAGCTCGATGTGGCCCATGCGGTCGCGACGCACCTTGGCCGAGGTGACCTCGACGCCGCAGCGCTCGCAGACGATGCCCTTAAAGCGGATGCCCTTGTACTTGCCGCAGGAGCACTCCCAGTCCTTGGCGGGACCGAAAATCTTCTCGCAGAACAGGCCGTCCTTCTCGGGCTTGAGGGTACGGTAATTGATGGTCTCCGGCTTCTTGACCTCACCGTGCGACCAGGAACGGATCTGGTCGGCGGAGGCAAGGGAGATCTTTACCGAGTCAAAATCAGTAGCTTCGAAATCTGCCACAGTCAACTACTCCTTATCAGTGGTCGTGGCGGCGACAGCCTCGGGTGCCTCGGCGGTCTCGGCATCCTGGGCCTCGGCGTCGGCGTCAACGCCGGCGAGCGCAGCCAGGTCGTCGAGAGCGGAGGTCTCCTCGGCGGTCACAGGGGCGGAGGCGTCCTCGTCGGCATCGTGCATGGGCTCGATGTCCAGTGCGAGGGAGCGAATCTCCTTGACGAGAACCTTGAAGGACTCGGGGATACCCGGGACCGGGACGTTCTCGCCCTTGACGATGGACTCGTAGGTCTTGACGCGGCCCACGGTATCGTCGGACTTGACGGTCAGGATCTCCTGCAGGACGTTGGAAGCACCGTATGCGTACAGTGCCCAAACTTCCATCTCGCCGAAGCGCTGGCCGCCGAACTGGGCCTTGCCGCCCAGAGGCTGCTGGGTAACCAGGCTGTAAGGGCCGGTCGAACGGGCGTGGATCTTGTCGTCGACCATGTGGCCGAGCTTGAGGATGTAGGACGTACCCACGGTAATGGGCTCGCGGAACTCCTCGCCGGTGCGGCCGTCGAACAGGCGGGTCTTGCCGCGCTCGTCAAGCTGGGTGACGAACTCGGGGCGCATGTGATCGCCAAAGGCAGCGGTGGCCTTGTTGAGCATGTTCTTGTTGGCACGACGGATGACCTCGGCGATCTCGTCCTCCTTGGCGCCGTCGAAGACGGGCGTCGCGGTGAAGAACGGGCCGGGGACATACTTGTCGGAGTCGGCCTGCTCGGTATCCCAACCGCAGGCAGCAGCCCAGCCAAGGTGGCACTCGAGCAGCTGGCCGACGTTCATACGCGAAGGAACGCCCAGCGGGTTGAGGATAACGTCGATCGGGGTACCGTCAGCCATGTAGGGCATGTCCTCGACCGGCAGAACGTTACAGATAACACCCTTGTTGCCGTGGCGGCCGGCGATCTTATCGCCCTGCTGGATCTTACGACGCTGGGCGACGTAGACGCGCACCTGCTCGTTGACGCCGGGAGCCAGGTCGTCGCCGTTCTCGCGGCTAAAGCGGACGACGTCGATGACGCGGCCGTAAGCGCCGTGAGGCATCTTAAGGGAGGTGTCGCGGACGTCGTGGGCCTTGGCACCGAAGATGGCGCGCAGCAGGCGCTCCTCGGCGGTCAGAGCGCTCTCGCCCTTAGGCGTGACCTTGCCGACCAGGATGTCGCCAGGGCCGACCTCGGCGCCGATGCGGATGATGCCGTCCTCGTCGAGGTTGGCAAGCATGTCCTCGGAGAGGTTCGGGATCTCGCGGGTAATCTCCTCGGGGCCGAGCTTGGTGTCGCGGGCGTCGATCTCGTGACGGGTGATGTTGATGGTCGTCAGCAGGTCCTCGGCCACCAGGCGCTCGGACACAACGATACCGTCCTCGTAGTTGAAGCCTTCCCACGGCATGTAGGCCACGGTGAGGTTCTGACCCAGTGCGAGCTCGCCATGATCGGTCGAAGGACCGTCAGCCAGGGGCTCGCCCTGCTCAACGGTGTCACCGACGCGCACGAGCGGACGGTGGTTGATGCAGGTGGACTGGTTGGAGCGCTGGTACTTGGCCAGGTGATACTCGTCCATGCCGCCGGCATGCTTGACGATGATCTTGGCAGCGTCGGCAAAGATGACCTCACCGGCGTTCTTGGCCAGGGTGACCTCGCCGGAGTCCAGAGCAGCGCGACGCTCCATGCCGGTACCGACATAGGGAGCGGCAGGGTGAACCAGCGGCACGGCCTGACGCTGCATGTTGGCGCCCATGAGCGTACGCTTGGCGTCGTCGTGCTCCAGGAACGGAATCAGCGTGGCTGCCACGGAGAGCATCTGACGCGGCGAAACGTCCATGTAGTCGACGTCCTCGACAGGCACGTCGGCGGGAGCGCCGAAGGAGCCGTCGAAGTCGCGGGTACGGGCGATCACGGTGTGCGGGCGGACAAGCTTGCCCTCGGCATCGGTCGTGATGAACTCGTTGGTCTTGGGATCGAGCGGCGTGTTGGCCGGCGCGATGACGTGCTTCTCTTCCTCGTCAGCGGTCATCCAGTCGATCTGGTCGGTGGCAACGCCGTTCTCGACGCGACGGAACGGGGCCTCGATGAAGCCATACTCGTTGACGCGGGCGTAGAGAGCGAGCGAGCCGATCAGGCCGATGTGGGGGCCTTCGGGGGTCTCGATCGGGCACATGCGGCTGTAGTGCGAGTTGTGAACGTCGCGGACGGCCGTCGGCACGTTGGTGCGGCGGCTGGAGCCGGACTTGTGGCCGGCAAGACCACCAGGGCCGAGTGCGGACAGACGGCGCTTGTGGGTCAGACCGGTCAGGGGGTTCGCCTGGTCCATGAACTGCGAGAGCTGCGAGGAACCGAAGAACTCCTTGATGGAGGCCACGATCGGGCGGATGTTGATGAGCGACTGCGGGGTGATCTCGTCGATGTCCTGGGAGCTCATGCGCTCACGGACGACGCGCTCCATACGGCTCATGCCGATACGGAACTGGTTGGCGACAAGCTCGCCGACGGTGCGGATGCGGCGGTTGCCAAAGTGGTCGATGTCGTCGACCTTGAAGCCCTGCTCGCCGGCAGCGAGGGACAGCAGGTAGCGCAGCGTCGCGACGATATCCTCGTCGGTGAGCACCGTAACCTCTTCCTCGGTGGTGAGGTTGAGCTTTTTGTTGACCTTGTAGCGACCGACGCGGGCCAGATCGTAGCGCTGCGGGTTAAAGAGCAGGCCCTCGAGCAGGCTGCGGGAAGCGTCCACGGTGGGAGGCTCGCCCGGGCGCAGGCGACGGTAGATCTCGATGAGGGCGTCCTCGCGGGTAAGGGCGGTGTCGCGCTCC
>USJQ01000171.1 GCA_900554985.1 uncultured Collinsella sp.
ATCGCCTTCGGCGGCCTGTTCTTTACCGTGTTCTTGAGCGACAGCACGCTGGGCTGGGGCGCTCAGCGCGTCGTGGGCGGTCTGTGCTTTTGCCTGGGCCTGGTGCTCGTGCTGGTGTGCGGCGCCGAGCTGTTTACCGGCAATTCGCTTATGGTCTGCGCACTCAAGAGCAAAAAGATCACCCTGGTTCAGATGCTTAAGGCCTGGGTCGTCGTGTGGGTCGGCAATTTTGTCGGTGCCCTGTTCATCGTCTTTTTGGTGTACATGCCCGGCATCTAGCAGCTCAACGCTGCGGCCGCCGCCAACTACGTCGTGACCGACGCCGCCGGCAAGGTGACGATCGACTGGGTGACGATCTTCTTCCGCGGCATCCTGTGCAACATCTTTGTGTGCCTGGCCGTGTGGATCGGTACCGCCGGTAAGACCGTGGTCGATAAGGTTGTGGGCATTCTGCTGCCCATCGCCGCCTTTGTGGCCTGCGGTTTTGAGCACTGCGTCGCCAACATGTACTTTTTGCCTATGGGTGCCGTGATGCACGCGTGCGGCTATGGTGCCGACGTCGCCGGCGCCGATGCGCTCAACGCTGCGGGCATTGCGTTTAACTTGTCCGCCGCCACGCTCGGCACCTTCGGGGGCGGCGCGGTTCTGATCACGCTCGGCTACTGGTTTGTCTACGCCAAGAAGTCCGAGGGGTAAGGTACCGTCTGTTTGACGTTGGGCCTCCCGCGGGGCGTTGCCGTGCGGGAGGCTTTTTGGGTCTGGGGCTCGTTGGCGTGCTGCTGGCCTGTTGTGTTTGACCTGTGAAAGGGGTAATCGAGATGGCATCTGCTGTGGAGCGTGACGGTCGCGCTGTGGTGACCACATGCGGGGGATGCTATGCCGATTGCGCCTTTGCGGCCCATGTTGAGGATGGGCGTGTGGTGGCCGAGTTGCCGGTGCCGGGGCATCCGTGCGCGGCGCGTGCCCTCTGCGCCCGCGGACGGCATCGCCTGGCAATGCCGTTTGACGAGCGCGACCGCATTGTGCACCCCATGCGCCGACGAACTGATGGCTCGGGGTTCGATGTGATTTCGTGGGACGAGGCGTTCGCGCAGATTGCAGCGCGCCTTGGGGGGATTGTTGACGGGCATGGTCCGCGTGCGCTGGGCATGACGCTCGGTGTTCCCTCGTTCGACCGCTACTGGGCGTATCGCCTTATGCATGCGCTGGGCTCGCCCAACGTGTACGGTGCCGACGGCGCCTGCGAGGTAAGCCGACTTACCGGTTGGGAGCACAGCCTGGGCTACAGCCCCGCCTCCGACCTAGCGCATACCGACTGCATCATGTACCTGGGGCGTTCCATTGTCGATTCGTCAACGATGGGGGCCGTTGACGCGCTCAACGATGCACGTCGGCGCGGGGCGAAGATTATCGTGGTTGACCCCCGGCGCAGTGGCTCGGCCGCGCTTGCCGACCGCTGGCTGCGCGTGCGCCCGGGCTGCGACTTGGCGCTGCTGTTGGGTATTGTCCACGTGTTGATTGCCGAGGGTCTGTACGACCACGAGTTCGTGGACCGCTATACCACGGGTTTTGACGAGTTGGCGCAGGCGGCCCATGCTTGGACGCCCGAGTGGGCCGAGTCGATGTGCGACGTGCCGGCCGCAGAGATTGTCGCCACGGCGCGCGATCTCGCTGCCGCCGCGCCTGCCGCTGTGGTGGATGCGGGCTTTCATGGCGGCATCGGTATCGCGTATGCCAATAGCACCCAGACCGCGCGCGCTATCTGCTTGGTCGATGTGCTGCTGGGCTGCATCGGGCATGCGGGCGGCGCGCTCAATCCGCCCACGCCGCTTGTGTTGGGCGACCTCGATCCCGCACGCTTTGCGATGCCGCCGGTACCGTGCGGGCCCAAGCTGGGGTCCGAGCGCTATCCACTGGTCGATCCGGTGCGCGGCCTGTGCACGACCATCGGTCAGTCGATTCTTGCCGGCGATTTGCGCGGGCTCATCGTCTATGCCAGTAACCCCGGTGCGGGCTATGGCAACGCCGGGGCGTGGCTATCGATTCTGGAACAGCTTGACCTGCTCGTGACGATTGACATTCGCTGGTCCGAGACGGCGCGCGCTTCCGACTTCGTGCTGCCCGATGTGACGTATCTGGAGGCCGACCGCGGCGTGGGAACGGTGATGGGCGTTAACGATTCGCGGGTGTTCTACCGCAACGCCGTGCTGCCTGTGCAGCATGACGACACACGTCCCGGTCGGGAGATTTTTGCCGGTTTGGCGAAGGCGTGTGGCGTGGGCGAGTACTTTCGGTTTACGTCTGACGATCTGGCAGCTGCCCAGGTGGAGCCTTTTGGGATTGATCTGGACGAGCTCAAGGAGCGCGGCTGGGCCGACACGGGCGTTGCGTTGCCGTCGCGTACGGGCGAGCCGGCGATTCCCCTGGATGGCGGCAAAATTGCGCTGGCAAGCGACGTATGGGAACGAGCCGGCCTGGGTCGTGTTCCCAACTGGATCGCTCCCATGGTGGAGCCTGGACCGGGGATGTTTCGCCTCATTAGCGGCAACCGTCCCTTTGAGTCGCATACCTCGCGCAGGCTTGCAGCCCAAGGTGCCGCTGAGGCTGGGTCGGACCTGGATGCCGTGCAGATGAATGCCGATGCTGCTGCGCACATGGGCATCGCCGACGGCGAGATCGTCGAACTCGTGAGCGATATGGGCCGCGACCGCGTGCGCGTGGAGACGACGCCGTATCTGCATCCGGCGTGCATCTTCACCTCGGCCGCCCCCGGTGGACGTTCGTTTGGCACCAGCGCGGATGGCGCCCAAGCGCTCGGCGTTGGCCCGCTCGACCATACGCCGCTGCGCTGGGATCCCATTACGGGCGCCGCGCTCACCCAGGAAAACGCCGTTCGCGTGGAAAAGATTCTCGCGCGCGGGGATAATGACGAGTAATTGACTCAGCTGATGTATTCGACTGATCCACGTTTCTTTTGAAAGGCCGCACATGAGCGATAGCCAGAACATGTCCGATGAGGTGCGCGCCCGCCTGCGCGCCATTCCTTCCGTCAACGAGCTGCTTGCCGAGTGGCCGGTGGTTAAGGCGGCGGGGGAGACCTGTGACGCGGTGGTGCATGCCGCCGTCACGGCCGAGCTCGACGAGGAGCGCGCCGTCATTCGCGCCGGTTCCGCCCCGCGCTCTAAGCGCGAGCTGGCATCGGCCATTGAATTTCGCGCGCATCGTTCTGCGCTGCCGAGCCTGCGCCCTGCCGTCAACGCTACGGGCGTGGTCATCCATACCAACTTGGGTCGCGCTCCGCTCGCGGAGTCGGCCGCCAAGGCCGTGGCCGAGGTCGCGCGCGGCTACAGCACGCTCGAGTACAGTGTGGACACCTGTTCGCGCGGGTCGCGCAAGGAGCACGCCGCGCAGCTCATCCGCTCACTCACCGGTGCCGAGGACGCGCTTGTGGTCAACAACAACGCGGCCGCGGTGCTGCTGGTGCTTGCCACCCATGCCGCGGGCAAAGAGGTTATCGTCAGCCGCGGCGAGCTCGTCGAGATCGGCGGCAGCTTCCGTATCCCCGATGTTATGGCGGCCTCGGGCGCCAAGCTCGTCGAGGTCGGTGCCACCAACCGCACGCATCTGGGCGACTACGAGCGCGCCATCACGCCCGAAACGGCCATGATCCTGAAGGTCCATCCTTCCAACTATCGCATCGAGGGTTTTCACGAGGAAGTGAGCTCCAGGGAGCTCGCCGCACTGGCCCATAAGCACGGCCTGCTGTTCTATGAAGACCA
>USJQ01000172.1 GCA_900554985.1 uncultured Collinsella sp.
AGGTCACAAGTTCGAATCTTGTCAGGTCCACCACTTTCTTTCGCAATAAACACCCCAGCGAGAGCCGAGTCGCCGCTGGGGTGTTTATTACTGTCTCCGTGGGGGTTTAGCTCAGCTGGGAGAGCGCGGGCTTTGCAAGCCTGAGGTCAGGGGTTCGATCCCCCTAACCTCCACCATGATGGACCTGTAGCTCAGTTGGTTAGAGCGTCCGGCTGATAACCGGGAGGTCACAAGTTCGAATCTTGTCAGGTCCACCATCAAAACTGTGAAGAGCCTCGAGGGTTTCCTCGGGGCTTTTTTCTTACCTGCTGGAGTAGTCAAAAGAGCCCCGTCCCAAAAAGACTACTTTGATTTTGTGTGCTGTGCGAAAGTTCACGGATCTTCCAGTCAAAATTGTGTAAGCCATCGAACTGATCCAGCATCTTCTACCAGCCCTTTCCAAAACCGCAGTTCGGAAATGTACACACTTTGCAGTTCAGGCAAAGTCCGCCTTCGCCAAGCGAAGCCAGCTCATCTGCCGTGACCGGATCTGCTGCCATCAGCCGCGGCATCGATAGCGGTCGCGCCGAGCGCCCGATTACCCATGACCTGTTGCTCGATACCGTTGACGCCTTGGGCGCCAAACTCGAGCGCATCGAGATAGTTCGCGCCGAGCCGCCGGTGTTTTACGCGACGATCGTCGTACTGGCCGATGGTGACGAGCGCAAGATCGATGCCCGCCCCAGCGATGCCATCGCCCTTGCCGTGCGCAGCAATGCTCCCATGATTGTGGAGGACGACATCATGAATCGCCTGGGCACCGTTTCTGCCCATGCCGAGGAAGTCGACGACGAGCAGGAGTTCGAGAAGTTCGACGAGTTCGTCCATACGCTCTCCCCCGATGACTTCTAAATGCGGGGCGTCCAGGTTGCGGAGCGTTCGCTGATGGCCGGCGGCATGTCGGCTGAGGCGGCCGCCATCGCGCGTGAAGCCCAGATGCGCTCGGAAGCATCCGAGGCGGCCCGCCTCGCCTATGTGACACAGGCCCGTACGCTTCGCGAGCGCCGCGGCTCGTTTATCAAGATGGTTGTCATCTCCGCCCTTGTCGCGGCAATCTGCTCGCGCCTTCGTGGTACAGTTGGTGCGCTTGGGTTTTCGATCTCTACGGGCCTGGTGATCTGGGGCGTGGTCGACGCGGTAATGCTGACCAGTCAGATCAAGGTGCTCGACAAGCGTGCGGTGGATATGATGCACGCCCGCGACGCTGCCGCCAAGATCGCTGCTGAGGCACAAGAACTGTAACGACGCCGGATTCGATGGGAAGGTCTAAAGATGGCACAGGATATGCAGGACGCCGGTAACGTCTCCGCCGAGCTCGACGCCATGGTGTGCGATCTGATTGGCGCCTTCTTGGACGACCTGGCCGCGGGCGAGAACCCGGGCGTGGTTGTGGCAATTGAGGACGCCGCTTCCAACCGTTATCTGGCCGCACTCGACGAAGATGGCGAGGAGGCATGCCTGGAGGCTGCCACCAACTTTATCTCCGAGCACAAGATGGGTCTTAAGGACGAGGGCCTGGGCCGTATCGCCCGCTATGCCATCGGCTACACCGGCTGCGTCGAGATTGACGGCGGCTATCACGATGCTCTGCTCGTGAGCTTCTTCGAAACCACGCTCGAGAGCGGTTTTTCGGCATACGTGCTGTATGAGGGCATGGGTGCCGGCGATGGTTTTATGTGGAGCGACCCTGAACCTGCAGGTGAGGAAACCCCTCTTATCTAAAATCGCTAAAATAAACGAGTTTTCGGTAAAAGGCTCAATATTCCCGCTGAGCGTTGTATCGCTGGGCGGGTCGCATACGCGTGCCGTTTGTATATGGATAGAAGATAGGGGAACTACATGCGCGTAGACAATCTGAGGAACATCGCCATCATCGCCCACGTCGACCACGGCAAGACGACGATGGTCGACAAGCTCCTGCGTGCCACGGACGCCTTCCGTGCCAACCAGCAGGTCGAGGACCGCGTCCTGGACTCTAACGACCAGGAGCGCGAGCGCGGCATTACGATTCTCGCCAAGAACATCTCTATCGAGTACAAGGACGTTAAGATCAACGTCATCGACACCCCGGGCCACGCCGACTTCGGCGGCGAGGTCGAGCGCGTGCTGCGTATGGCCGACGGCGCCCTGTTGCTGGTCGACGCTTTTGAGGGTCCCATGCCCCAGACCCGCTTCGTGCTGCGTCACGCTATCGATACCGGCCTTAAGATCATGATCGTCATCAACAAGATCGACCGTCCGGGTGCCAACCCCGAGAAGGCCTACAACGACTGCCTGGACCTTATGGCCGACCTGGGCGCTACCGACGACCAGCTTGAGTTTGCCATGGAGCATGTCATCTACGCCAGCGGCGTCAACGGCTTTGCCCGTCATGATCCCGAGGACGGCAACATGGACATGTACCCGCTGCTCGACATGATCATCGACGACATGCCCGCCCCCGAGGTTGACGAGAACGCCCCGCTGGCCATGCAGTGCGTGACCATCGACCACTCCAACTTTGTCGGCCGCATCGGCATCGGTCGCGTGTATTCCGGCGCCATTCACCAGGGCGATCAGATCCTGGTTGTCAAGAACGACGGCTCCAGCGCAACTGCTACCGTCAAGCAGCTCTTTACCTTCGACTACCTGGGCCGCACCGAGTGCCAGGAAGTCGGCGCCGGCGACATTGCCGCCGTTGTCGGTATTGACCGCACCGATATCGGCGATGTCTACACCGACCCCGAGAACCCCGTTGAGCTCGAGCCCATCGAGATCGACCCGCCGACTCTGTCCATCGTCTTTGAGGCTTCGACCTCCCCGCTCGTCGGTCGCGACGGCGACATCGTGGGCGCCCGTCAGCTCAAGGAGCGCCTGTTCAACGAGGCCGAGAACAACGTGACCATGAAGATCGAGGAGCTCGAGGACAAGAGCGGCGTCGAGGTCTCGGGCCGCGGCATCCTGCACCTGTCCGTCCTGATGGAGTCCATGCGCCGCGAGGTCTTTGAGTTCCAGGTCGGCCGTCCCCGCGTGCTGTTTAAGAAGGACGAGCAGGCCGTCGTCGAGTGCCCGGACGAGTACTCGGGCAAGGTCGTTGAGGTCTTCGGTACCTCCGGCGGTATCATGACGAGCATGGATACCTCGGGCATCGTGACGCACCTTGAGTTTAAGATCCCGACGCGTGGCATCATGGGCCTTAAGAACCGCATCATGAACGTCACCCACGGCGAGGGCGTGTTCTACCACACCTTCCTGGAGTACGGTCCCTACGCCGGCGAGATCGGCAACCGCCAGAACGGCGCCATGATCTCCATGACCACCGAGAAGGCCGTTGCCTACGCTCTGGGTACGCTGCAGGAGCGCGGCCAGCTGTTCATCGGCGCGGGCGTGCCCGTGTACGCCGGCATGGTCGTCGGCGTGTCGCCGAAGCAGGAGGACATCACCGTCAACGTCTGCAAGAAGAAGCAGATGACCAATATGCGGGCCGCCGGCTCCGACGATGCCCTGCGGCTGGTGCCGCCCCGCCGTCTGAGGCTGGAGCAGTGTCTGGAGTTTCTGGCCGACGACGAACTGCTGGAGGTCACACCGGAGAATCTCCGTATCCGCAAGACCATCCTCAACCATGAAAAGCGCATGAAGGCCCTGCACGGCAAAAAGGCCTAACGGTTATCCCCATATTATGTCTGCTGCCCGGCAAAATGCCGGGCAGCTTTTTTTG
>USJQ01000173.1 GCA_900554985.1 uncultured Collinsella sp.
CGTTTTTCTTTCGAACTTTAGCACCATTTTGTGTTTTCTGACGGTTTACCTTGAATTCGTCGGATTCTCGATGGCGGCGATTTCTAGCATGATGATTGCACATCAAGTGAGCAAGTTCATCCTTGAAGTTCCCACTGGCTATATTGCTGATAGGTTTGGACGAAAGACAAGCGGTCTCGTTGGCGTCGTGGGGATGCTTGGATACTACGCCGCCCTGCTTCTCGTCCGTTCCCCTCTGCTTTTAATCGGTGCGTTCGCTCTCAAAGGTTTTGCCGTTGCATGTCTGAGCGGATCCATAGAAGCGATTTACATTGACAGCGTCTCTCAGGACCAGCTCGTAAGACTTAATGTCGTTGAGCGATTTGTTTTCTATGCCTCTTATGCCATCTCCGCTTGCGTGGGCGGTTTCATTTCGTCTGTCGGTGCATATCTCATTGGTCTTTCGGCAGATATCATCGCAATGGTGTTGACGTTGGTTGTCGTTGTCTGCATTCCTGAGATGCGAAGAGGGGGCGCTGCGGGGGCACCTGAGCGTGGAATTAGCCCGAAGATGATCGGTGCTGCTATTGCGTGTAATGGCATTCTTCGTTCAGCGTTCATCATGGACTGTTCTCAGGCATTTGCTTTTGTCGCCCTGGAAGACTTTTTCTCACTGCTGCTTGCGGGTCGCGGAATGAATGCCGTCGCTTCGGGTGTGACCATTGCGGTCCAGCTCCTTGCCTCGGCCTCTATGGGGCTTATTGTGCCCGGTGTGAGTGCTCATGTCGACAAGGGCCGTTTTGCGCGTATTTGCGGCATCATTCGCTTAGTATTGACAGCTTTGTTTTTGATCCCCCTTACTCCGGCTAATTTGCTGCCCGTGTTCTATGTGCTGCAGACGGTCGCCTACTCGTTGTTTGCCCCAATCAAATACTCAGTTTTTCAAAATGCTGCCGATTCATCGATGCGCTGTTCACTGATTTCGGTTCAAAGCCAGATGGTGGCGGTGGGCGCTGTTCTTTTCTATCTGCTCAACTCTGTGCTGAGTAGCGTTGCGGGCATTCGAGTCGTATTGCTTGTTGCGCTCGGGATTACTTCCCTGGTGTATATCCCCGCGCTATTTCGTCTTACAAGTCAAAGGCCATGAGCATTTAGGCATCGATAACTTATATATCAACGCAATAAACCCGAGCGCGAGGGCGTTTGGGTTTATTATTGAAGCGTATGTAACCTGGCGGCGCCACACCGCCTGTTAGTAGGGAGACACATGAACGTTCTGGTCGTCAACGCAGGATCTTCGACCCTTAAGTATCAGGTCATCGATACCAAGTCCCACAAGGTGTCCGCAAAGGGCTCCTGCGAGCGCGTCTGCTTTACCGGCGGTACCTTCACCCACGCTGCCAACGGCTCCAAGAAGGTGACCGAGAACATTGAGTTCCCCGACCACAAGGTCGCCATCGAGGTCGTCCTGAAGGACCTCGAGGCCAACGGCGTCAAGATCGAGGGCATCGGCCACCGTATCGTTCAGGGCGGTTGGTACTTTGGCGATTCCTCCCTCGTCGACGAGGACGTCCTCGCCAAGATCCGCGAGGTCGCTCCGCTCGCTCCGCTGCACAACAACCCCGAGGCCAACGTTATCGAGTACTGCCTCGAGCAGTATCCCGACCTGCCCAACGTCACGGTCTACGACACCGCTTTCCACTTCAACATGCCCGAGGTCGCCAAGACTTACGCCCTGCCCAAGGATGTTTGCGACAAGCTGCACATCCGTAAGTACGGCGCCCACGGCACCAGCTACCGTTACATCTCCAAGAAGGTCGCCGAGATGACCAACGGCGAGGCCCGCAAGGTCGTCGTGTGTCACATCGGTTCCGGCGCTTCCCTGTGCGCCATTGAGGACGGCAAGTGCATGGACACCACCATGGGCTTGACGCCGCTTGACGGCGTCATGATGGGCACCCGCTGCGGCTCCATCGACCCGGCTACCGTGTGCTACCTGCAGCGTGAGGGCGGCTACACCTTCGACGAAGTCGACGAGATGATGAACAAGAAGTCCGGCCTTTTGGCTGTGACCGGTGGCAAGACCAACGACTGCCGCAACGTCGAGGAGCTCGCCGCCGCTGGCGACCCCGAGGCTCAGCTCGCCTTCGACATGTTCGTCTACAAGATTGCCGCCAAGGCTGCCGAGATGGCCACTTCCATGTGCGGCATGGACACGCTGGTCTTCACCGCCGGCATCGGTGAGCACGCTCCGGCCGTTCGCGCCGGCGTTGCCGACCGTCTGGCCTTTATGGGCGTCAAGATGGACCATGCCCGTAATGCCCTGCGTGGCGACGGCGCTTGGTGCCTGTCTGCCAAGGATTCCAAGGTCAAAATCTTTGTCATCCCCACGGACGAGGAGTTCATGATCGCTTCCGACGTCGAGCGCATCGTCAACGCCAAGTAATTACAAGAGGGGAGGGGCTGGACGACCGAGCGCCGTTCGGCCCCTCTTTTGTGCTCGTTGGGCGATATGCTTGATAGCTATTTATCAAGTTGTGATAACTTCTTATTAAAATGCGGCCGCCTTAAGGGGTCTGCGTCGACCGTATTGCACTGCAAAGGAGTCTCATGAACGTACTTGTTGTCAACGCCGGCAGCTCAAGCCTTAAATATCAGCTTTTGGATACCGATACCCGAGAGGTTTTCGCCAAGGGCAACTGCGAACGTATCGGTTCGGACATGGGCATCTTTGGCCACTCCGAGAACGGTGGCGCCAAGCAGACCGAGGAGGTCCCTTTCTCCGATCATCGCTCTGCTATCGCTCGCGTGCTCGAGGAGCTCGAGAAGACCGACTTTACGATTGATGGCATTGGCCATCGTATCGTTCAGGGCGGCTGGCACTTCGATGATTCCGCAGTTGTCGACGACGAGGTCATGGCCAAGATTCTTGAGGTGGCACCGCTTGCTCCGCTGCACAACTACGGCGAGGCCGCAGCAATCGAGTATTGCCGCGAGAAGTATCCGGAGCTGCCCAACGTCGCCGTCTTCGATACCTCGTTCCACATGACCATGCCCGAGGTCGCCTACACCTACGCCCTGCCCAAGGACGTGTGTAACAAGTACCACGTGCGCAAGTACGGCGCCCACGGTACGAGCCATCGCTACGAGTGGATGATGGCCAAGGAGATCCTGGGTTCGCGCTGCCACCGTCTGCTTTCGTGTCATCTGGGCAACGGCGCTTCGCTCGCCGCCATTGAGGACGGTGTATGCCGCGATACCACGATGGGCCTCACGCCGCTCGACGGCCTGATGATGGGCACCCGCTGCGGCTCCATCGACCCGGCTACCGTGTGCTACCTGCAGCGCGAGGGCGGCTACAGCTACCAGGAAGTCGATGACATGATGAACAAGCAGTCTGGTCTGCTTGCCATCTCGGGCATCTCCAACGACGCCCGCGACATCCGTACGCGCGCCTCCGAGGCCATGCAGCAGGCCGGTTCCATGATCGCCTCCATGGCGGGCGTGGACACCATTACCTTTACCGCCGGCATTGGCGAGAACGACTGGTCGATCCGCAAGGCTTTCTGCGACTGCTTTGAGTGGCTGGGCGTGCGCATCGACAACAACAAGAACCGCGAGGCCGTGGGTAACGGCCCGCAGGTCATCAGCGCCGCCGGTTCCGCCGTTACGGTCATGGTCATCCCCACCGACGAGGAATACATGATCGCCCACGACGTCGA
>USJQ01000174.1 GCA_900554985.1 uncultured Collinsella sp.
AATGTCGCCCGACTCGTAGAGCGGCGCGCCGTCAATGAACAGGCAGGGAACCTGCCGCTTGCCGCCGACGGCGATAAGCGTCTGCTCGGCATCGGAATCGGTCGAGATATTGCGCTCGGGGATGGTCACGCCGTTATCGGCCAGGAAGCGCTTGACCTTTATGCAATACGGGCAGCCGGTCATAACGTACAGCTCGAGCTCGTGATCAGTAGCCATAGGTCTCCAATCGGTTGAGGTTTCGATTGAAATACCCAAAGCCGCCGCGGTCTATGCACGCGTCAACGACGACTCGATTGCCTGTACCAGAAACGCCGTGGCTCCGGTGCCGCAGGGCTTGTCGTAGTAGTCAACAAAGCGCTGGTCGGCAAGATAACCATTGGCGAGGCCCAGGTATGCTTCGTCCTGGGGCTCGTGTCCCCAGTTAAGGCCAACCCATCGGCGGTGCATTGCGACAAGCTTGCGGGCTTCGTTTCTCTTGGGGTCACCGTCGTCCATGGCAATCGAGAGCTGGCCCAAAATTGCGCGCTCGAGTTCTTTCATGTCGTTCCAGGTTTCGGGGTCCATATCCAGCAGCGCCTCGTTTGACACATCAATGGCCTCATCGCCATAGCGCGCCCGGGCTTCGGCCCCGTAGCGCTCCTCGTTTTCCTGCACGGTGCGCCAGCGCTCCAGTTGGGGCAGCACGGCGCCCATGAGCGAGACGGCTTCGTCGAGCGACATGCCGGTGTTTTGTGCCAGCCGCGGAGCACAATCCTCGATCATTGCCTCCATCGTGGTGTCGTAGGTGTACTTACCATGGTCGTAGCACCACTTGCAGTAATGGTCGGTCGCGGCGCCCGCGGCATCGGTGCCGCAGTCGTCAGGCGTGAGCACCATGCCGCAGCTCTGACAATAGTGCTCGGGCATTTCGAGCAGGTGCGACAGCGGTTCTCCGGTTACGGCGGCAATGAGCTTCATCATGTCGATGCCCGGGGTGACTTCGCCGCGCTCCCAGCGGCTCACGGCCTGGCGCGTGACGTAGAGCTTGGCGGCGAGCTGCTCTTGGGTGAGATTGTTGGCGCGGCGGATGGCAATGAGCTTTTCTGCAAAGGCCATGACGACTCCTTTCTGATGCTTGTTGGCTTAAAGCTTACACGGCAGCCGACGCCCTTCCAAGCAACCGTTGGTTGCATGCAGATGACGATGAGAGGGAATCGCAGCCTGCGCCCCGCGCGCCTGTACCGTACAATGACCGGTATGGAACCTATTGCACACATACATACCGACCTGCCGCAAAAGTTCGGCATCCCGCGCAACAGCTTTTTGGCACCCCATCTTGAGGGGCGCATCGTCTTTGAGCCGGAATATGCTTCCAACGCGGCGGTTGAGGGCTTGGACTCCTTCTCGCACCTGTGGCTGCTCTGGCGCTTTGAAAACGGAACGCCCGGTGGCACGGCAGAAGACATCGCCGCCGATGCCAAGACGCAGGACAGGTCCGGCACCAATGCCAAGTGGTCGAAGACCGTGCGTCCGCCGCGCTTGGGTGGAGTCGAGCGCGTGGGCGTATTTGCCACGCGCAGCCCGTTTCGTCCCAATCCCATCGGTCTTACCTGCGTCAAGCTCGATCGTGTCGAGCTTACCGACGATGGCCCAATCATCCATGTGCTAGGGGCCGATCTGCGCGACGGCACGCCCATCTACGACATTAAGCCCTACATTCCGTTTGCGGACTGCCACCCGGATGCGACCGGCGGCTGGATTGAGGATGCTCCGTGGCAAGAGCTCGATATCGAGTTCCCGCAAGCGCTGCAGGATATGGTCCCGCCCGCAAAGCTCCCCGGCTTGATAGAGGTCCTTGGACAAGATCCGCGCCGCGCGGGCAGCAAGTACGAGCCAAACCGCATTTACCATTTGGCTTACGCTGGGCTCGACATATCGTTTACGGTCGATGGAACCCGATTGACGGTGACCGCAGTCAACGACGCGCAGGACTAGCCGGCAATTCGTCTGCACCCGCCAAATTCAACGCCAAACCCCATGCCAAAACCGCCCGCGCTGGTGGACAATAACGCCTACCAAAACAATCCGCTTTGCACGGGAGCTCAGCATGAAATACGACTTCACCTCGCTTATCGACCGCCACGGCATGGACGCCATCGCCGTTGACTCTTGGGGCGAGATCCCTGGCATGGCTCCGAACGCGCCCGACGAGGGCTTCGACCGCATTCCCATGTGGGTGGCAGACATGAACTTTGCCACGGTGCCCACGGTCCAGGAGCACATTATTCAGCGCGCCCAGCATCCCATGTTTGGCTATTTCGATCCGCGCGACGAGTACTTCGACCGCATCATCGAATGGCAGAGCCGCCGTAATGGCGTCGAGGGCCTGCTCCCCGAGCATATCGGCTACGAGAACGGCGTGCTGGGCGGCGTCGTGTCGACCCTGCGCGCGTATGTCCAGCCGGGCGATGCGGTGCTGGTCCACAGCCCCACCTACATCGGCTTTACCAAGTCTATCGAAGCCGCGGGCTATCGCATTGTCCACAGCCCGCTTAAGCTCGACGACCAAGGCGTGTGGCGTATGGACTTTGAGGACATGGAGCGCAAGCTCGCCCAAAACCACATCCATGCCGCGGTGTTCTGCTCGCCGCACAATCCCTGCGGGCGCGTATGGGAGCGCGACGAGATCGAGCGCGCCATGGACATCTATCGCCAGCATGATTGCGTGGTGATCTCGGATGAGATTTGGTCCGATATCATCCTGCCGGGTCACAGACATATCCCGACGCAGTCGGTGAGCGAGGATGCCCGCATGCGCACGGTTGCCCTCTACGCGCCCAGCAAGACGTTCAACCTGGCGGGCCTGGTCGGCAGCTACCACATCATCTATAACGAGACGCTGCGCGACCGCGTGTGCGCCGTGTCCAACAAGACTCACTACAACGAGATGAACGTCCTTTCGATGCACGCGCTTATCGGCGCCTACCAGCCGCAGGGCTACGAGTGGGTCGATGAGCTCAATCAGGTCATCCAGGGCAACATTGACTACTTCTGCGATTACGTGGACGAGCATTTTGAGGGCGTGGGCTATTCGCGTCCGCAGGGCACGTACATGGTGTTTCTGGACTGCACCGAGTGGTGCCTCGAGCATGGCCGCGATATTCAGTGGCTGCTCGACGAGGGGGCGCGCGTGGGCGTGGGGTATCAGGACGGCCGCCCGTTCCACGGGCCCTGTCACATCCGCGTGAATCTGGCACTGCCGCTTTCGCGGGTAAAGGAGGCGTGTGAGCGCCTGGACCGCTACGTTTTTGGGGTATAGGGGGCGCTCGATTCGAGTGCTGCCCCATGTGCAGAGGGTAGCGAGCGCGTTTTCCGCATTCGCTACTTTTCATGAATCTGCTTGCCGCAAAGATGTTCAATCGAAATCTCGTAGAGTTGGACGCCCTTTATGTCTTTGGCGGTCTCCTCCTCGACTTCTTCGGCAGAAGGGTAGTACTTAAGCGCGAGCTGACGGACTTTGTCCTCGATAAACGCGGGCGCTTCATCTACCAGGCGACAACGACCAAAGACAACGGTACTCATAACGTAGGGAGCCCAGTCGCCGTCCTTGTACCACTCGTTGCCGTAAACGGTAAAGCAGACTTTATCATCATGCTTG
>USJQ01000175.1 GCA_900554985.1 uncultured Collinsella sp.
TCGGCCTTGTCATCGAACGGCGCGTCCTCGCACGCCAGCCGGAACAGCGCATCGCGCATGGAAAACAGCACGGCTCCGCTCAACCTTGAGCCGGTGGACATGGTTCCTTTCGTGCGTTCCATCGTCAATGCCCAGGAGCGCCTGTTTGTCGACCGCGATCTGCGCTTGCGCTTTGCTGACGAGACCCAAGGTCACGACGATGTCGTCGAAGCCGATCCCGACATGATCACACAATGCGTCATCAATCTCATGAGCAACGCCATGCGCTACACCCCCGAGGGCGGTTGGGTCGTGGTGTCGGTGCTCAGTGACCGCAAACACGTCAGCATCGCCGTTTCTGATACCGGCATCGGTATTGCCAAGGATGACTTGTCGCGCATCTTCGGCCGTTTTTGGCGCGCCGATGCCAGCCGTGCCCGTGAGGCGGGCGGTCTGGGCGTGGGCCTCGCCGTGACTAAACAGATCGTCGAGCGCCATCACGGCTACATATCCGTGGAGTCGGAGCTTGGAAAGGGTACGACTTTTACGATTCATCTGCCTCGCGAGCACACGGCGGACGCGGCATCTACTACAATGGAGCACTAGCTTTTCGCTATTCGGTGAAGGAGGGGTTTCGTCCCTGCCGCTCCGAGTTTGCGAAAACGTGCGGGAAAGAACCCGCATTACTGTCGTATTTTGGTAAGGAGTGACTCACGTGACAACGATGGAGCGTCGTCCGGATTCCCGTGGCAAGGTTCGTGATATCTACGATGCCGGTGAAAACCTGCTGATGGTCGCCACCGACCGCATTTCTGCGTTCGACTTCATTCTTCCCGACGAGATTCCGTTTAAGGGAGAGGTGCTCAACCGCATCTCGGCATTCTGGTTCGATAAGTTTGCCGACATCGTTCCCAACCACCTCGTTTCCATCGACCCGGCGGATTTCCCTGAGGAGTTTGCTGAGTATCGTGACTACCTCGCCGGCCGCGCCATGCTGGTTAAGAAGGCCCAGACGATTCCTATCGAGTGCATCGTCCGCGGCTATCTGACCGGTTCGGGCAAGAAGACCTACGACGAGAACGGCACCGTCTGCGGCATCCAGCTGCCTGAGGGCCTGACCGAGGCTTCCAAGCTTCCCGAGCCGCTGTTTACGCCGTCCACGAAGGCCGAGATCGGTGACCACGACGAGAACATCTCGTTCGAGCGTTGCTGCGAGATCGTGGGCGAGGACATCGCCACGCAGATTCGCGACCTTTCCCTCAAGATCTACAAGGCTGCCGCCGAGTATGCAGCGACCCGTGGCATCATCATTGCCGACACCAAGTTCGAGTTTGGTGTCATCGATGGCAAGGTCACGCTGATCGACGAGTGCCTCACGCCCGACTCCAGCCGTTTCTGGCCTGCCGCCAGCTACGAGGAGGGCAAGATTCAGCCCAGCTACGACAAGCAATTCGTCCGCAATTGGCTCAAAGCCAACTGGGATATGACGGGGGAGACCCCGCACCTGCCCGCCGAGGTCATCGATGGCACGTCCGAGCGCTATCGCGAGGCCTTCCAGATCATCACGGGCTCCCAGTTCACAAGCATGAAGGAGAACGCATAAGTGAGTACCCGTAGCGCCACGAACAAGCGCACGCAATCCCACGAGGTTACCGGGGTTGCGCGCAAGTCCGCCGCATCCGCCAAGCCCGCCCGTCAGGCAGCGAGCTCTGTCCGCGTCGTGCCGGCTTCGTCTAAGGCACGCCGCAAAGAGCTCGAGAAGGGCGAGAACCTCGAGGGCCTCTCTAAAGAGGAGAAGCGCGCCCGCAAGGCTAAGCAGCGCGCCAAGGAGGATCGCATCTACACGGTGTCGAATATCCTTCTCAAGCAGGATGAGGACTACACCAAGCGCCGCCGCATCTGGTGGGCCGTGCTCGCTATCGGCATGGTGCTCGTCGTGGCCATTTGGGCTTCGCTGTACTTCGCTCCCGCTGGCATGGTGTCCAGCCCTGTCCAGATGGTCGGCATCGTTTTGTCTTACATCGTCATTTTGGGTGACTTTATCTACGACTTTGTTCGTATTCGTCCCCTGCGCAACATGTACCGCGCGCAGGCCGAGGGCATGTCCGAGAACAAGCTCAACGCCCTTATCGAGCGCTCGGCTGCCGAGGAGGACAAGAAGGACTCTAAGAAGAAGTAGCGTTTGCATGCATACTTATCGCTAAGATATAAGGCGCGTCGTTTTTGCGGCGCGCCTTTTTACTGTTCTATAGATAGATGGAGTGGCACATGATTCGAGCTGCCCTGACGGTCGAAGAGGCTCTGGAGGGCATGAAGGCCCTAGAGCCCAAGAGTAAAAACTATGCGCGCCTGGTTGTCCGCAAGGGCGTAAACGTCAAGCCCGGCCAGGAGGCTGTCGTTCAGTCTCCGGTCGAGTGCGCGCCGTTTGCGCGCGTGGTGGTCGCGGAGGCCTATGCCTCCGGTGCCGGTCACGTGACGGTTATTTGGGCCGATGACGCCGTGACGAGGCTCACGTACGAGCATGTCGAGAAAAGCTATTTTGAGCAGACGCCCGAGTGGAAGCGCCTGCAGCTTGATTCCCTGGCCCAGGATGGTGCCTGCTTTATCTTTATCGAGGGTGCGGACCCTGCCGCCCTTAAGGGCATCGATCCCGCTAAGCCTGCTGCAGCTTCTAAGGCAAGGAACACGCAGTGCAAGGTCTTCCGCCGCGGACTGGACTACAACATCAACCCGTGGTGCATCGCCGGCGCGCCGGTCGTTGCCTGGGCGCGCGAGGTGTTCCCGGGAGACGCCGATGAGGTTGCAATCTATAAGCTGTGGAATGCGATTCTGCACACCGCTCGCGCCGATGGCCAGGACCCGGAGAGCGACTGGGAACTCCATGACGCCGCATTCGAAAAGAACCTGCGTTTCCTGAACGACAATCGTTTCGACTACCTGCATTACACCTCGGCAAATGGAACCGATCTGACGATTGGCATGACGAAAGGTCACGAGTGGGCCGGCGGCAAGGGCAAGACGCCCGATGGGCACCCCTTCTTCCCCAACATTCCCACCGAGGAAGTCTTCACCTCGCCTGATCGTATGCGTGCCGACGGTATCGTGTATTCGGCTATGCCGCTCATTCACCACGGTAACAAGGTTGACGATTTTTGGATTAAGTTCGAGGCGGGCCGCGTAGTGGACTACGATGCCCGCGTGGGTAAGGCGACGCTTGCGAGCATTATTGACACCGATGAAGGTGCCGCTCATCTGGGTGAGATCGCGCTTATCTCCAAGAACACGCCGATCCGTGAAAGTGGCGTTCTGTTCTATGACACGCTCTATGATGAGAACGCTAGCTGCCATCTCGCGCTAGGTGTCGGTTTCCCCGAATGCATCGAGGGTGGGTATGACATGTCCAAGGAGGAGCTCCTGGAGCATGGCGTAAACGTCTCGAGCACGCACGTCGATTTTATGATCGGCACGGACGATATCGATATTACGGGCATTACGCCTGATGGACGTGAAGTTGTGATTTTCCAGAACGGCCAATGGAGTTGGGAATAGTCCCAGACCGTGGTACAATGCCACCCGCGGGCCGTTAGCTCAGCTGGCAGAGCAGGGGACTTTTAATCCCAAGGTCCAGGGTTCGAACCCCTGACGG
>USJQ01000176.1 GCA_900554985.1 uncultured Collinsella sp.
GTGCCCGTGGCCGTCACGGCTTTTATGTGGATCAGCATGTTCGGCGGCAACGGCCCGCTCGCGCTCACCATCATCCTGACGTCCTCGGTCATCTCACCTGTGACGATTCCGCTTACGCTCAAGCTCCTGCTGGGCGCCACCGTCTCGATCGACGTGCCGAGCATGATGCAGAACATGGCCTTTATGATCGCCATCCCCGCTGTGCTCGGTATTGTCATCAATGAACTCACGCGCGGCTGGGGCCACGAGAAACTCTCTCCCGCGCTCTCGCCCGCCTGCAAGTTCATGATGATGGGCGTCATCGCGTCCAACTCCACCGCTATGAGCGAGTACGTGCTACACATGAACGCGGTGCGCCTGGAAGTCGCCCTCTTTATTTTGGTCTTCGCCATCAGCGGCTTTGTCGTCGGTTTTCTGGTCGCACGTGCGCTGCATCTGCCATATAGCGAGACGACTACCATGTGCTTTACCTGCGGCATGCGCAACATCTCTTCGGGTGCCGTCATCGCCACGCAGTACTTTCCGGGCGAGGTCGTGTTCCCCGTCATGTGCGGCACGCTGTTTCAGCAGGTGTTGGCCTCAATTATCGGACACCTCTTTGAGCGCCTGACCGGCGAGGAGCGCGCCGCCCAGCGCAAGCGGGTCGAGGCTGGCCGCGACGCCATGGCGCGCTAGGCTGTCCGCATTACGTGGGTGTTAGTCTTGCTATACGAGCGTTTCCAGATGCGCACGCAGACGCTCAGCATCGATATCGAGCGTCGTCTCGGCATTGACTTGGGCCAAACGATAGCCGACAAAGTAGGGCGAAACCACCCAACGCGGCAGCGCCTTGGCAATGGTCCGACCGCCCAGGTGATAGAAGAACAAGTTGTACGACTCTGCGCGACCACCGTGGTGCCCGTTTAGGATATAGCGCAGAGCTACCTGGATCGCATCGGCAAAGAGATCCGCCTCGGCTTGGTCTCGTGCGTCATCGCTGGCGGCGATTCCCTGCGGGGCTGAAACGTTGATCTCAAAGAACCCCATGATCGGTTCGGTTGAGATATTGACCAAGATTCTCCCCTGTTGCCAGACATTGATTCCTTCGAAATTGGCGGAAGTCAGCGAAGCATAGCCGTCTTCCTGCTCCAAACCTACAATCTGCATGTGCGGATGAACGAGACTACCGCCCGAGAGCGGACCCTTGTTCTTGTACATGAGAACGCTGCGATACTGCTGTGAATCGATCATCTGCTGCCAGCAACCCAGAGCAAACCGCATCACATGGTGGAGTTCATCCGGCGCATAGGTCACCAGGTCGGCGTCGTGGTCGGACGACTCAATCAATACGGTCTGGCGAGTGTCCCGCAAGGCCTTAAACTTATTCTCTAGCCAGATGCAGTCACCGTCGCGCCGTATGATATTGGCGAGTTCCTCGGTATCGCAAAAGGGGCACGCGGTGCCGGGACGACGGTTGTCGTCGGGCTTACCGTTCGCCTGCTGAACGTCAAATACCAGCGCCACGGGTTATACCTCCAGCGGCACGATCTTGGTGCCATGGAGTTCGGAGACGCCCAGTGCCGCCGCCACGGTATCGCGATTGGCCGTGGAAATGCCGCCACCGGGAAGAATGGTCAGGCGGTCGCCCGCATACTTGACAAGACGCGACAGGTGCTCCAGGTTGTCCTCGATCGGCGTACCGGCAGTACCACCGTGCGTCAGAATGCGCGTGACGCCGCAGTCGGCGAGCGTGTCAATGGCGTCCAGCTGAGCCTCGGGCGAGAGCTGGTCAAACGCCATGTGGAAAGTGATGTCAAGGGACTCGCGCTTGCACTCCTCCGTCGCGCAGCCCGTAGCCATCACGAGGGCGCCGAGGGTGAGCTCGTCGAGCGCCCAGCCGCTGGCACAGGGCTTGCAGCAGCCAAAGACCAAGCCGTCAACGCCCGCACTCATGGCAAGGCCCAGATCCATCTCCATCATACGCAGCTCGTCCTGGTTGTAGTGAAAGTCACCGCCACGCGGGCGAATCATGCACATCACCCGTGCATCGTGCTCGTGAGCATAGTTGGTCGTAGCGCTGATAACGCCGGCCGAAGGCGTAGTGCCACCAACGGCCAAGTTGTCGCACAGCTCAATGCGACCCGCACCGGCCTTGATGGCCACCGGTACCCGCTCAAAGTTCTCGGCGCAAAATTCATATAGCATAGATAGCCCCCGGGAGACATTTCGATTTCCACACGGCATTGTCGCACGTTAAATAGCAACCCGCACGATGGAACAAAACCTTGACAAGGAGTGTCCCAAAGTGCCGGCACATAAGGAACGTCCCCAGGTGCCACCTTGAGCGATGGGTACTCATTTAAGTACGTCCCCAACGAGTACCCGCAGGGGACAGACAGACCGGACTCCCTATACGACAACTGTTGACATCATATACTATGTGTCATATAGTAGGTGTTACACAGTATACTACGAAAGGAGGTGTGCGGATGGAGGCACAGATGAAGCGCGGCTTCCTCGAGGCCTGCGTGCTCGCGGCCGTCTCGGGCGAGGAATCCTACGGCTATCAGATCGTGAAGGACGTGCCCGCGAGTATGGGGCTCACGGAATCCACGCTCTATCCGTTGCTCAAGCGCCTGGAGAAGGCGGGCTGCATCACCGCGCGCTCCGCCGAGCACAACGGGCGGCTGCGGAGGTACTACCGCATCACGGACGCCGGGCGCGAGCGTATCGCCGAGTTCCTCGACGAATGGCCATCCGTGCAGGAGATCTACCGTTACGTGGAGGGGGCGCACCATGACGCGCGATGAGTTCTTGAACCAGCTGGGCGAGCTTCTGGCCTGCCTGCCGGCAGATCAGGTAAAGGAAACGCAGGAGTTCTACGCGGAGGCCATCGCCGACCGTATGGAGGACGGCATGACGGAGGCCGAGGCTGTGGCCGCCATGGGCACGCCCGGTGAGGTCGCCGAGGCAACGCTCGACGAACTGCCCGCCGTGCCGCGCGCGATCGCGAGGACCAAGCGCAAGAGCACGGCACTTCTATGGGCGCTCGCCATCGTGGGCTCTCCGGTATGGATTCCGCTGCTGCTCGCGTTCGTCGCCGTTGCCGCTGCAGTCTACATCTGTATTTGGGTTCTTGCGCTCTGCGTGTGGATCGTGGCCGCGGCATTCGGGGGCGCGGGCCTGGTAGGGCTCCTGTTCGCCGTGGACGGCATCATTATCGGGCATGTTCCGTACGTTTTGGCCTCGATGGGAATGGGATTCGCTTCCATCGGTGTGGCGCTCCTCACGGGAGCCGGCGCCTGGACGGCGTCCAAGCAGATCGCGCGCCTCTCCGCCCTTTGGGCGAAGAAAGCCGTTTCGCCCTTCTGGAAAGATCGAGGCAATAAGAGCCGCATGGGCGCTGAAGCGGCGCCGCTCACGGCATAGGAAGGAGTGCAAACATGTCCAGCGTAAAAAGGATTTACCTTGCCGTAGCGGGTGGGCTTGTTGCCACGGGGCTCGTCCTGGCTGCTATCGGATTTGTGGCCTCCGGCTTTAACCTCGCTGTGTTCAACACGCAGATCGACCTGCGCGATGACACCATCATTCTGGGTGGTGTTGAAATAGACGACCCGACAGGGCTTCCACTCATCGAGCAGCT